>CAZUOS010000243.1:0-3095 GCA_964621415.1 uncultured Azospirillum sp. | reverse complement strand
TCTCGCGCAGGGCACGCTTATCGGGTTTGCTCATGCGGTGGGCCTCCCTCTCTGCTTTCCACTATGCCATGTTTGCGGCGCAATGCACGGGCAAAACCGCAGGGTGTGGACAAGTGATCGGCAAATAAAAAACGCCGAGGATTGCTCCCCGGCGTTTTCGTTCCTCGCAGATGCGAGCGGCAGGTTAGGCCGATTTACGCTTGTTGCTGGGGGCAGCAGCCTGCGAACCGGTGATCTCTTCGATCGTCTCGGAAGCGCGGCGATTCAGCACATCGAACACTTCGAAGCCGGACTTGGTCACCAGCTCGCCCACTTCGCGCAGGTTGTTGAGCGACGATTCAAACATCGACTTTGCCAGTTCCACTTGCTTGGTGGTGTTGATTTCCGGCGAGCCGTTCACCAGCATTTCTTTGGTGGTCTTGAGCAGCTTCTCGACCTGGGCGCGCGCCAGCTCGGCCTGACGGCGAGCAATTGCCTGGCAGCTTTCCGCCATCGCCTGGCCTGCCGCAGAGCATGCTTCCGCATTCTTACGGCCCGTCGACATCACGTGGTTCACATCGAAGCTCGGGAGCGACGAAACGCTCGGCATTTTATAATCGCTGAATTGCTTCATCATATCGGCGAACGGGTTCTGGTATACCATGATACTCTCCTTATAGTCTGTTCTAGGTCAGGGCACCTCTATGAACCGCTTTTTTGGGCATTTGCGTTGTCACGATGACAGAAAAAATCCTCAAATAGCGCTGCTATTCTGCGGTTTTTTCTGTCATCGTTCCTAGCATCTGCTCCAAAAAATCCGGTTCATAGAGGCACCCGTCATGTTGATGCACGAAATCCTGCAACGGAACCCGTGTTGCGATGCAATATAGATCTACAACCTAGAGATGTCAAGCCTTTTTGTGCGCCGCACAAAAAATGGGGATAAATCCGATCGTGTCACTACAGGCTTTGCCCCGTCGCCGCCCAGTCTTTCAAGAACTGATCCAGCCCCTTATCGGTCAGCGGATGATTCACCAGCGCCTTGATAACTGCGGGTGGGGCGGTCATCACGCCCGCGCCCATTTTGGCGGATTCAACAATATGCATGGGGTTGCGCACGCTTGCCACCAGCACCTCGGTCTCGAACTCGGGATAGTTGTTATAGATGGTGACAATTTCCTGAATCAGCGTCAGCCCATCGGTGCCGATATCATCGAGCCGACCGACGAACGGCGAGACAAACGTCGCCCCGGCTTTCGCCGCGAGAATCGCCTGCGCGGGCGAGAAGCAGAGGGTGACGTTCACCATGGTGCCGTTGCGGGTGAAGTGTTTGCAGGCTTTGAGGCCCGGCAGCGTCAGCGGCACTTTAATGGCCACATTGCTCGCGATCGCCGCCAGCTCCTCGCCCTGGCGCACCATGCCGTCATAGTCCGTCGCCACCACTTCGGCCGAAACGGGGCCCGTCACCATGCCGCAAATCTCTTTCACGGTGGCCTTAAAATCACGGCCGGATTTTTTGATGAGCGAGGGGTTGGTGGTCACGCCATCGATCAGGCCGAGATCGGCCAGTTCACGGATTTCATTGATTTCGGCAGTGTCGGCGAAGAATTTCATAGCAACCTAGGGGCTAGAGGTTAGGGGGTGGGTTTAGAATTCGGAATTCGGAATCCAGAATTCAGTGGCCACGAGTAGGACGTATGCGTATCGTTAGCGAGCTTTGTGCATCGCCGCAACCCTCTTCCCCGAATTCTGAATTCCGAATTCTGACCCCTGCTAGAATGTCCGAACCCAATCCGCAACCCTTATCCCGCCGTCCGGTGCTAATGCCGGCCTTGGTCGAGGCCGCGTTCGATTACCTCATGCCAGAGGGAACCGAGACAGGCGCACTGGTTGAGGCAACGCTCGCCGGGCGGACGCTGGTCGGGGTGGTGTGGGAAAGAGAGGTCAGAGGTCAGGGGTCAGAGGTCAGGGAAAGCACGGTCCCTACCGCGAAGCTCAAACCTGTGCTACGTGTGCTCGACTTGCCGCCGCGCGACGATGCGTTCCGCCGCTGGATTGATTGGATCAGCGACTATACGCTCGCGCCGAAGGGAGCCGTCCTCAGCCTTTGTGCGCTGCAATATGCGGCCAAAACCACGCGCAAAAAATACCACGCTGAACCGTTCACCTTCCGTTTGCCGGAGCTATCCGAATCGCAACGCCATGTGGCGCAGCAATTGGTGGAGAGGATGGGGCAACCCAAACCCATCCTGCTCGATGGCGTGACGGGATCGGGGAAGACGGAAGTGTATTTCCATGCGATGGCGGCGGTGTTGGCGGGTTCCAGGTTCCAGGTTCCAGGTTCCGGGGAAGCACTGGAAGCTGAAACCTGGAACCCGGAACCTGGCGCGCAAATCCTCATCCTCCTCCCGGAGATCACCCTCACCCACCAATGGCTCGCACGGTTCGAGGCGACGTTTGGCACCGCGCCCATCGTCTGGCATTCGGGGATGACCCCGGCGGCCAAGGCGCGGGCCTGGCAGGCGGTGGCACGGGGTGAGGCGTCGGTGGTGGTGGGGGCGCGCTCGGCGCTGTTTCTGCCCTTTCAAAACCTCGCCCTCATCATTGTCGATGAGGAGCATGACGCAAGCTACAAACAGGACGAAGGCGTGATCTACCACGCGCGCGACATGGCCGTCGCCCGCGCCCATTTCGCCCGCATTCCGATTCTGCTCGCAAGCGCCACGCCCTCACTCGAGACACTCGAGAATGTGCGCCTTGGCAAATATCAGGCGCTACAGCTGGCAAGCCGCTATGGCCCCGCCCAACTGCCCGAGGTGACGCTTGTCGATCTGCGGAACGACCCGCCGGAGCGCGGCGATTTCATTGCGCCCAGTGTCCGTCGCGCCGCGCTTGAAACCTTGGCCCGCGGCGAGCAGGTGCTGTTCTTCCTTAATCGTCGGGGCTATGCGCCGTTGCTGCTCTGCCGCGCCTGCGGCCACCGTTTCCAATGCGCCAATTGCAGCGCCTGGTTGGTGGTGCATAAAGGGAGGGGTCAGAGGTCAGAGGTCAGAGGTCAGGGGGGCACCAATTCCAGAGCGCTCAACTCCCCCCTTGAGGGGGAGTCGAAACCCTCT
>CAZUOS010000242.1:0-3113 GCA_964621415.1 uncultured Azospirillum sp. | reverse complement strand
AACCAATTATCTACACCAGCAGGTTGAGAATCGAGCCGCGCGCCCAGCGCACCCCGCGCGACAGCGCCGCCAGCGCCTGGTTGATTCTGCCCGTGAGGGTGCCTTCATCCGGCAGCTCGTTCAGGCGCGCGCGCAGGCCCGATACCGCCTTCACCGGAGCGGTTGCCTCGCCTTCACGCGGGGCGTCCGCGCGGCCGGAGGCGCGGGCCGCGCGCACGCGGTCCATCGCCTTCAGCAGGGAATGATGCTCGACCTGATCCATGGCGGGAGCTTAGCAGATTCCGTCTCGCGCTGCAACGCGAAGGCGCATGGGCGCCAGGGCCACCTCATGAGATTCATATTGAAAAGCCTATGATCTGGTCATCCCCGAGTTATAGTATTTTCTAATTAGGTTCGTATATTTTTTGTACAAAGCGGTGGAGCGAGTGCCCCCTCTCCCCCCAACGGGGGAGAGGGTAGGGTGAGGGGGTTTAAGAACAAGGCATTGCCTCGTTATTAGGCCCCCTCATCCAACCTTCTCCCCCGTTGGGGGAGAAGGCTTTCCTCGCGTCGCGGCTCTGCTTATGTAAGCAAACGTAATTAGAAAATACTATAGATCGTATCATCGGGGATGACAGGCTACTAACTTTCGCTGAACTCTCATGAGGCGGCTCTGTTGGCTTTTCCGCTTTGGCTTGCACCTGCCCGCGTGAACTGCTAGCCGTCGCTACCGAACCATTCACGACTTAACGAGATGCCGCTCTATGCAACCCATCGCTGATCTGATGACCGATCGTAAACGTCTGAAGCTGAAGATCATGCGCTGGCGGGCGCTGGCGGTGAGTGTGCCGCTGCTGCTGGCGGCGGCGTATTTTGCGGATTATGGGCGGCACGCGCGCTCGGGCATCGGTGGCGATTATATTGCGCAGATCCGCATCGAAGGGGTGATGGAGGACGATGCCGAACGCGATAAAATGATGAAGGAAATCCTTGAGGATAAGCACGCCAAGGCGCTGCTGGTGCAGTTCGATTCGCCGGGCGGCACCACGGTCGGCGGCGAGGTGATCTATCTGCAACTGAAGGAAATCGCCAAGCAAAAACCGGTGGTTGGGGTTATGCACACCCTCTGCGCCTCGGCCTGTTTTATGGCTTCGCTCGGTACCGATCATGTCATCGCGCGCGAGGGCACCCTCACCGGTTCCATCGGCGTGCTGCTGCAAAGTGTCGAGGTGAGCCGCCTCGCCGATAAGCTGGGGATTACGCCGATTACCATCACTTCCGGCCCGATGAAAGACGTGCCCTCGATGACCGCGCCGTTTACCGAGGAGCAGCGTAAAATCGTCAGCCAGATCATCAGCGATGCGTATGACCATTTTGTGGAACTGATTGTCGATCGTCGGAAGATGGACAATGCCCAGGTGCGCGCCTTGGCCGATGGGCGGGTCTATACCGGCCGCCAAGCGCTGAAGCTGAACCTGATCGATGGCATCGGCGGAACCGATGAAGCACTTGATTGGCTTGAGAAAAACAAAAAAATCAGTAGCGCGCTCGACCTGCGCGAGGTGAAGCCCCACCCTGAGTTCGAATCGCTGTTTGAGCAAATGTCGCAAGCCACGGGATTGAAAATATTCAGCAAAAACAGCTTAGGCCTTGACGGGCTGGTGAGTATCTGGCATCCTTCAGCCTTGTAATCACGCAATAAAATGCGAGGAAACTATGACGAAGTCTGAGCTGATTCAACGCCTGGCCAAGCGCTACCCGCATCTCTATCAGCGCGATATCGAGGTGCTGGTGAATACCCTGCTTGGGGAAATTACCGGCGCCCTCGCCAAGGGCAACCGGGTGGAATTGCGTGGCTTCGGCGCGTTTTCGGTGCGCCAGCGCGAGGCGCGCGCCGCACGTAACCCGAAAAATGGCGCAGTGGTGAGCGTGGGCGAACGTCATGCCATCTATTTCCGTACCGGGAAAGAACTGCGCGAGAAGGTCGTCGGCGTCGTGCCGAAAGAGTAGCATCACGGGAATATCGCTCCCCAGCATTCGCTAGGGGTGGCATCAACCCGATCTTTCGCTATCGCTCAGGGTAACCCCTTGCCCACTCGCATCAAGAATTGTGGCCTAAAAACGCTCGAAACCGTGGATCATTCCATCGCTACGGGCGCGAAGTTTTTGGGCTTTGTGCATTACCCCCCCTCGCCGCGCCACCTGAACCTTGCCGAAATGCGAGCGCTGGTGGCACATGCCACGCCGCGCGCGAAAACGGTGGCGGTACTGGTTGCGCCCGAGAACGAGCTGCTCGCCGCCATCGCGCGCGAGGTGCGCCCGGATTATATTCAGCTGCATGCCGTGCGCGAGGGCGACCGCATCGCCGCCATTCAGGAAGTGTTTTCGATTCCCATCATCACGGCGATTGCGGTGCGCGAGCCGAGCGATCTCACCACCCTCGCCACGCTCGAGGAACTGAGCACCCACCTGCTGTTTGATGCCCCTGCCCCCGGCGGCGGCAAACCGTTCGACTGGCGCTTGCTCAAGAACTTACCGCTGAAGAAGAAGTGGTTTTTAGCAGGCGGCCTCACGGCGGAAAATGTGGCGCAAGCCATCGCCAGCACCGACTCGCCGATGGTGGATGTATCGAGCGGCATCGAGGAACCTGTTGGTAGCGGTGAAAAATCCCTCGAAAAGATTGCGGCGTTTAATGCGGCTGTGCTAGAGCGGAGTTCGTAGGGATGCGGATTCCAGAGCCGTCATCCTCGGGTTTAACCCGAGGATCCCAGGTCATAGGCATCGTCGGTGTATATAACCCGAGATCCTGCGGTCAAGCCGCAGGATGACGGCTCTGGAATAAGTGCTCTTCACGAGTCACCTATCAAACGTTGCACATTTCTATGACCGTTCACGAACCACGAATCACGAACCACGAATCACTTCCTGATTCCTCCGGCCATTTCGGCATCTATGGTGGCCGCTATGTCAGCGAGACGCTGATGCCGCTGATTCTCGAGGTGGAGCGCGCCTATGGGCAGATGCGCGATGATCCGGCGTTCCACGCGCAGTTCGATGATTTGATGAAACATTACGTGGGCCGCCCCAGCCCGCTCTATTTCGCCGAGGCCTTGACCGCGCATCTCGGCGGCGCG
>CAZUOS010000241.1:0-3132 GCA_964621415.1 uncultured Azospirillum sp. | reverse complement strand
GTGGATGCCGAAGCCGAAGGACATGTGCTGGCGGGGGCGCTCGCGGTCGATGATGTAGGCGTCCGGATCATGGATCACCTCGTCGTCGCGGTTGCCCGAGACGTACCACATGACCACCTTGTCGCCCTTTCGGATGGTCTTGCCGCCGAATTCGATGTCCTCCAGCGCTGTGCGTCGCATATGGGCGAGCGGGGTCTGCCAGCGGATGGTTTCCGACACCATCGAGGGGATCAGGTCCGGGGTCGCGCGCAGCTTGGCGTACTGGTCCGGGTTCTTGTTCAGGGCGTAGACCGAGCCGGAGATAGTGTTGCGGGTGGTGTCGTTGCCGCCGACGGTCAGCAGGATGACATTGCCGTGCACCTCCAGGATGTCCATGTCGCGGGTCTCGGGCCCGTGGGCCAGCATGGACATCAGGTCGTCGGTGGGGGCTGAGGCCTTCCGGTCCTTCCAGACCTCGGTGAAGTAGGCGAAGTACTCCATCAGCAGCTGGCGCTTGTGCTCCATGCTGTCGACCAGGCCATGGCCAGGCGTGGCCGTGACCACGTCGGACCAGTAGGTCAGCCGCCGCCGGTCCGCCTGGGGGATCCCGAAAAGGGTCGCCAGGGTCATGGCGGTGAGTTCCTTGGACACCAGGTCGACCCAGTCGAAGGGCTTGCCGATCGGCAGGCTGTCCAGGATCGCGCCGGCGCGCTCGCGGATCAGGGGCTCCATCTGGGCCAGGTTGTGGGGCGAAACCGCCGGGCTGACCGTCTTGCGCTGCACGTCATGGCGGGGCGGGTCCATGGCGATGAACATCGCCCGGCGCGGCTGGTCCGGCGGAGCCTCGGTGATGCCGATGCCGGAGGCGGACGAGAACACCTGGTGGTTCGTGTCCACCGCCATGATGTCGTTGTACTTGGTGATCGACCAATAGGGGCCGTACTCGCTCTGCGGCGTGAAGTGGACCGGGTCCTCGCGGCGGAGCCTTTCGAAGTATGGCCACATGGCGTCGGCCTCGAACAGGCCGGGCTGGGCGGGGTCGAGTGTCTCCAGGGGCGTGGCGTAGGCGGCCTCGCGCGCGGCGCTGCGGAGGTCGGTGGCGGCAGAGGTCATGGCTGTTTCCGTCCCGGATTGTTTTGCGGACAGCAGACGCGCCTGAACACTGTTCGGAAAGCCCCAGCTTGCGCGGGACATCAGCCTCGTCCCAAGCTAGGGCTAGTTGCGGGTTGGTCGCCGGTTCGGCGCCGAGGGTGCTGGAGCGAAGCGTTTAGGATGCCGCCTCCCAAGAAGGGGTCCCTCGGGGCGGACCCGGCGACGATGAAGGACGTGGCCGAGGCGGCCGGCGTCTCCATGAAGACCGTCTCGCGGGTGCTGAACCGGGAGCGCTATGTCTCGGACGAGACGCGCCAGCGGGTCGAAGCGGCCATCGCCGAGTTCAACTTCCACCCCAGCGCCGCGGCCCGCACCCTGGCCGGAAAGCGCAGCCACCAGATCGCGCTGATCTACGACAACCACAGCCCCCACTACATCTACCAGATCCAGACCGGCGTCTGGACGCGGTGTGTCGAGGAGCGTGTGCGTCTGCTGGCCCAACCCTGCGACGCCGCCTCGCCTGACCTGGAGGCCGAGGTCCGAGCCCTGATCGACCAGACCCGGGTCGATGGCGTGGTCCTGTCCTCGCCGGTGACAGATGTCGCCGCGGTGCTCGAGGAGCTGGAGCTGCGCGGCGTGCCCTATGTCCGCATCTCTCCCGGCACGGAGCACGAGCGCAGCGCCTCGGTGTCCATGGACGACGCCCAGGCGGCGGACGAGATGACCATGCACCTGCTGTCGCTCGGCCACCGGCGGATCGGCTTCATCCTGGGGCACCCGAATCACGCCGCCAGCGACCTGCGGCTCTACGGCTATCGCCGGGCCCTGGACCGGGCTGGTCTGCCCTTTGAGCCGAAATATGTGCGGCCCGGCCTGTTCGACTTCGCCTCGGGCGAGGCGGCGGCCGACGCCCTGCTGGACCTGCCCAACCCGCCCACGGCGATCTTCGCCTCCAATGACGACATGGCGGCCGGCGTCATGACCGTGGCCCACCGGCGCGGCCTGTCCCTGCCCAGGGACCTGTCGATCACCGGGTTCGACGACACGCCATTGGCCAGCCAGCTTTGGCCGCCCCTGACCACGGTGCGCCAGCCCACCCGCGACCTCGCCTATGCGGCGGCGGGCCTGCTGTTCGACGCCGAGGGCGAGATCATCCACCGCCGGCTGCCGCATGAACTGGTGCTGCGCGGCTCCACCGCCCCGCCGCCCGGCTGATCCAGATCAACCCGGCCGCGCCTTGCCAAGCCGCGCGCGGCGAGCGTATGACAGCGCTGGACAGAGCCGAGCATCCGGCCCCGCCGAAGAACGGAACCCATGACCCATCTGCCTCCCGCCGCAGCCGTCCGTCCGCTCTATGAGGGGGGGCCGCAGGTCTCAGGGATCGGCTGGGGGATGTGGCGCTTCTCCGGCGACGACGTGGCCGCGGCCGAGGCCCGGGTGGTCGCCGCCCTGGACGCGGGCGTGACCCTGTTCGACACCGCCGACATTTACGGCCCCGACAACAACGAGCCCTTCGGCGCCGCTGAGGCCCTGCTGGGCCGGGTGTTCCAGCGCAATCGCGGCCTGGCCCAGCGCATGGTGATCGCCACCAAGGGCGGCATCGTCATCGGCACGCCCTATGACTCCAGCCGCGCCTACCTGAACTCGGCCATCGACGCGTCTCTGGCTCGCATGGGCGTCGAGCATGTGGCCCTGTGGCAGATCCACCGGCCCGACATCCTGACCCATCCGTCGGAGATCGCCGAAGCCCTGACCGCCGCCCACAAGGCCGGCAAGATCGGCGCGATCGGCGTTTCGAACTTCACCGCCTCCCAGGTCGAGGCTCTGGCCGCCTATCTCGACCTGCCGGTGGTCTCGAACCAGATCGAGCTGTCGCCGCTGGAGATCACGCCCTTCACGAACGGTCTCACGGACCAGGCGCTGGCCCGCCGCATGACCGTCATGGCCTGGTCGCCCCTGGGCGGCGGCCGGCTGGGCGACCCCAAGGACGAGCGCGGCCTAGCCGTCGCCAAGGCTCTGGACGCCAAGGCCGCCGAGGCCGGCGTCTCGCGCGCCGCCGCC
>CAZUOS010000240.1:0-3166 GCA_964621415.1 uncultured Azospirillum sp. | reverse complement strand
CGATTTTGACCAGCATTTGCCAAGCATTGCGCCAATAGTTAACAAAACGTTAATTATTCCCTGCTAGAGTAGCTTTGTTCCCACATGGAGAAAGCTTATGCAACGCCCGCGCTGGTGGTTCACGTCGATCGTAGTTCTTTCCAGCCCTTGGGCACATGCCGCCACCACCGACCCGCTTTATGCCAACACCCCATGGGATGTGCGTAACGGGGCCGCGAGCGTCGCCGCCAGCGCGAATTATGGCAAAGGCATCAAGTTCGGGGTGGTGGATACGGGCATTGTCCCCTCGCCCTGGTTCAGCGCCACCTATAATGGCCAGGGGGTGAACAGCATCGACACCACTAAAAGTGCGATCTGCCTGAATGGCACCTGCACCGGCACCAACCCGCAAACCAGCCCGAACGATACGATGGGCCACGGCACGTTTGTGGCGAGTGAAATTGTGGGAGGCATCAAAAGCGCAGGCTATGCAGGCGTGGCCCCAGCGGGGCAAGTGATTCCGGTAAAAGTGTTCAATAGCAGCGGCGGCGCGAGCGGGGTTGATGTCGCGAACGGCATTCGCTACGCGGCGAACGCGGGTGCGAACGTCATCAACCTCAGCCTTGGGCCATCGGGCGGCACGGCGGCACAGCAAGCAGGGTTTTATTCCTACCTGGCAGATGCCATCAATGCCGCGGCCGCCAAAAATAGCGTGGTGGTGTTCGCTGCGGGCAATAGCGCGCAGGCCTTTGCGGGCAACGGCACCATCACTGGCTTGACGGATGCAGCGCTAGCACGCCTGCTGATTGTTGGCTCCACCAACAGTAGCAAAACCCTGAGCAGCTTCAGCAACACGGCAGGCACAGGCAAGTTTGTCTCGACCAGCGGCAAGACGGTGAGCGTCAGCTCGCTGTTTATCGATGCGGAAGGCGAAAACATCCTTGGCGCCAGCAATTATAACGGGCCTGGCTGCACCGGTTATATGTGCGCAACGCGGATGAGCGGCACCTCCATGGCGGCACCGCTGGTGACCGGTGGCATCGGCTTGCTCGAGGCGCGCTGGCCGGTGTTGATTCGCAATGGCACCGCGACGCAAGTGCTCACGAAAACGGCAACCGATCTCGGCGCGGCGGGCACCGATAGCACCTATGGCACCGGCTTCATGAACCTTGATAACGCGTTCAAACCTATCGGCACCCTCAACGTGCCCAACACCAAAGGCACGCTGGTACCCGTCAGCAGCATCACCGGACAAATGATCACGAGCGGCGCGTTCGGTAATCTTTCTACCATCAGCAGTAAGCTCGCAAACTATAGCGCATTCGATACCTATAGCCGCGATTTCGGGGTGAATCTCTCGGGGTTGATTACCACCAAGCCGACCACCTCAAGCGCCGCTTCGGCGGCCACCAAAACCAGTAAGGTCGGCACCACGAAGTTCGCCGATGGCAGCAGCCTCACCCTCGGGCTCACCGAGCAGGCGCATGTCAGCGATGGGTTTGTCAGCGACCCCAGCCGTAACGAGAATCCTGGCATGATGGCCTCGTTCAGCGATGCGAGTGGCCATGTAACCGCCATGGGCTATGGCTTCCCGGCCTCGGCATCCTTCGCCAATGCGCTCTGGGGTACAGATAGCAACACGGCGACGCTGGCACAAGAAGCGGGGGCGAGCGGTTCGACCTTCTCCCTCGCCGAAGGTGGCAGCTTCGCGGCCTATGGCACCCCGATCGGCGGCGGTAGCCGAGTAGCATTTTCCTGGGCGCAAACACAATCGCCCACTGATTCACCGCTCGAGGATCGTAATAAAGCCGATGCCCGCGCACTGGCGGTAGGGTTCTCCACCAGCGTCACCCCCGCCTGGAAAACCGGGCTAACCGTCAGCCTGCTCGATGAAAATCAGGGGATGCTTGGCAGCACCTACCGCAACAGCCCGGTGAGTTTCGGCAATCAGCACACCACCGGCTCGGTCGGGGTATCAACCGCCGTGAAGCTCGATAAACACTGGGATTTCGTGGCCGATGCCGCCATCGCCCGCACCGATGGGGGCGAGGTGAGCGATAGCCTCATCACCCATGTCTCCGAGACCTATGCACGGAGCTATGGCGCGTCGTTCGTGCGGCAGGATACGTTCGATGCCGGGGATCGCCTGAGCTTCGACGTGAAAGCCCCCTTACGCGTCATGTCGGGCCATGCGTCACTCACCACCAGTGGGGTGGACGCCGACGGCAACCCCGTCACCGGCAGCACCCGCGTTGGCCTCGCGCCCACCGGCAGTGAACTGAAGTTCGGCAGCAGCTACCACTCGGCAGAGAAAGAGGGCTTGAGCTGGAACGCCACCCTGGAAGCAAGCCAGGATGCCGGCAACGTGCGCGGCGAAACCGATGTGACCGGGTTTGTCGGTGGCAAGTATCGTTTTTAGGTGCCTGGGGCTTGGTGCTTGGCAACAGTACTACCCAGCACCTTAAAGAACCGAGACCGCAGCGCCTCATCTACTTCCGCAAGCGTTGCAGAACAGCCAAGTGCGCGCATGGACGTGACGCCATATTCGCGGATGCCGCACGGCACAATCCCCGCATAATGCGATAAATCCGGGTGCACATTGAGGGCAATGCCGTGGCTCGTCACCCATTTCTGCACCCGCACACCGAGGGCGGCGATTTTCTTTTCGCGGGCGGGCGCACCGACCTGACGTTCCTCCACCCACACCCCCACGCGGCCTTGGCGCGTAACGCCTTCGATGCCAAACATCGCCAGGGTCTCAATCACCCAACGCTCGAGATCGGCCACATAGGCGCGCAAATCCGGCTCGCCGCCACGCGCCGCCGCACGCCGCTTCAAATCGAGCATGAGATACACCACACGCTGACCGGGGCCATGATACGTCACCTGCCCGCCACGCCCGGTCTCGAAGCTCGGGATGGCGGGCGAAAGCACATCCCCCGCCTTGGCGCTGGTGCCGAGCGTGTAAAGCGGCGGATGTTCCACCAGCCAGACCAGCTCCTCGGCCTCGCCTGCCTGAATCGCTGCCACCCGCGCTGCCATCGTCGCCAGCGCCTCGGGATACGGCACATATTCATGGGTAATCTTCCATTCCATGCCTGCTTCTATAGCAGGCAAGCAAGGAACTGCAATCCGCCCCAACTAATCTATTGCATTGCGAGTTGAGTTTTGCTAACCCGCTGCTCCG
>CAZUOS010000239.1:0-3196 GCA_964621415.1 uncultured Azospirillum sp. | reverse complement strand
GGCACCGACGACTGGGAGCATTGAATCCCCACGAACCACGAACCACGAACCACGAACCACTCAAAATACCCTCGTCGGTCGCACGGTGGAGGAAGTGGAAAAAGAGCTGATCCTCGATACGCTCAGCCATTGCCTCGGCAACCGCACCCAAGCCGCGCAAGTGCTGGGGATTTCTATCCGCACGCTCAGGAATAAACTCAAAGCCTATAATGAGGCGGTGTGATGACGGTAGCCGGTAGCCAGTTGCCAGTAGCCAGTGGGATTGAGCGGCGCAGCTTGCGCCATAGCTCCCCCCTTGAGGGGGAGCCAAATCGCGCGAGTCGCAGCGCTCGAAATAGGCTAAAAGATTTCGTGCGCGATTTGGTGGGGGGTGCTTCGAAACATCTTCTGAATCCGAGTATGCTCGCACGTACCCCCCACCAAATCCGTGAAGAACGGATTTGGCTCCCCCTCAAGGGGGGAGCTTTGGCGCCAGCCTCGCGGCTGCGCTTCACTGAATACAATCGATCAGTAAGGACATGCCAATGAAAACTAATCGTAAAACAATTTACGGTATCTTGTTCGTGGTGGCTGGCCTGTTCCTTTATAAAACAATCACCGACACCGCCGATTATCAAATTCAGCATTATGTCTCGAAGTTTGGAAATGCCTCATTTCGATTAGATCGTGTGATCGCGTCTTTTGAGTCAATGGGTTTTCAGGATGGCGTAAAATTCATCGTGGCTAATGGTGAGCTAACTTCCGCGGATTTGGAGTCGCCTGCAATATTTCGTCCAATGCTCGAGGAAGCCGGAAGAAAAACTAATTTCTATGGAACACACGGGAAATGGTTTCGATCCAATGACGCGGGTGAGCAAGCAAAAAGCAGCATTAAAGCAATTTCTCAGTGCGCTCAAAACAACCTTCAGCATATCCCTCAATGGGAAGTTGCGGAACGCTCAATTGCTCAGGGGAAAGCTATGATTTCCCTTGAGTACTTTGAAGATATTTCTGGCGACAATAGTGGAGTCAGCAGTCTCGTTTATGATGCGTCAAGCAAAACACTTTTTTATCTCTATTGTAACTACTGATGGCTGAAATCCCCACCACCGCCCGATTCTCGCTGCCTGCCCTTCGGGCAAGCGCGAAGCTTGCGAGCAAGCGCACGGATATTTTCTTTGCGCTCGCCGTCATTGGCATCATCTCGGTGCTGGTGCTGCCGGTGCCACCGATGCTGCTCGACATGCTGCTCGGCACCTCGATCACCGTATCGGTGCTGATTCTGATGAGCGCGCTGTTTGCCACCAAACCGCTCGAGCTTTCGGCCTTTCCCACCATTTTGCTGGTTTCTACCATGCTGCGCCTGTCGCTCAACATCGCGACGACGCGCCTGATCCTCAGCCACGGGCACGAGGGGCCACAATCCGCCGGACATGTGATCGAGGCGTTCGGCGGTTTTGTCACCGGCGGCTCGGTGCTGATTGGGGCGATTGTGTTCGGCATTCTCACCATCATCAATTTCGTGGTGATTACCAAGGGTTCGGGGCGGATTGCGGAGGTGAGTGCCCGCTTCAGTTTGGATGCCATGCCCGGCAAACAAATGGCGATTGATGCGGATCTCTCAAGCGGTCTCATCGACGATAAAATGGCTAAAGCCCGCCGCAAAGAGCTGGAGGATGAAAGCACCTTCTATGGTTCGATGGACGGGGCCAGCAAGTTCGTGCGCGGGGATGCGATTGCGGGCCTGCTCATCACCTTCATCAACCTGATTGGGGGGATGATTATCGGCATCGCGGTGAATGGGCTTAGCTTCAGCGCCGCCGTGCACACCTACACCATGCTGACGATCGGCGATGGGCTGGTGAGCCAGATTCCGGCCCTTGTGGTCTCGACGGCGGCCGGTATTCTCGTCACCAAAGCGGGGGTGGATGGCTCTTCCGACAAGGCGGTGATTGGTCAGCTCTCCCGCGTGCCCGCGCCGCTTGGGGTGACGAGCTTTCTGCTGCTTTCCTTCGCCATTCTGCCGGGGATTCCCTTTGCGCCGTTCTTCACGCTTTCGGCGCTCACCGGCTATCTCGCCTTCACCATTCACAAAAACAATAAGCTGAAGAAAGCGACGGAGGCGGCGACCGTCGGCCCCGGTGGGGTGCCGATGGTGCCGGGCGCAGGCGGCGCGTCGGCGCCGGTCGATGAAAAAATCTCGGAAACCTTGCAGATTGATAGTTTGCGGCTGGAGTTGGGTTATGGGCTGCTGCCCCTCATCAACTACCAGAAAGGCCACCGGCTGACCGAGCAGATCAAGGCGCTGCGTAAACAGGTGGCGCGCGAGCTGGGGTTTGTGATGCCGCCGGTGCGCATTCAGGACAATATGCAATTGCCCGCCAACAGCTATGTGGTGAAGGTGAAGGAGATCGAGATTGCGCGCGGCGATATCCGCCCCGACATGCTGATGGTGATGGACCCGGCGGGCAACAAAATCACCCTGCCCGGCGAGAATACGGTGGAGCCGACCTTCGGCCTGCCCGCCATGTGGGTGAGCGAGAATTACCGCGAGGAAGCGCTGTTTCGTAACTATACGGTGGTCGATCCGCCGACCGTTATCACCACCCACCTCACCGAGGTGGTGAAAGACAACATGGCCGATCTGCTTTCCTATGCCGAAACGCAAAAGCTGCTGGATGATTTGGGCAAGGAAGAGCAGAAGCTGATCTCGGAAACGATTCCGTCGCAGATTTCGGTCTCCGGCGTGCAGCGCGTGCTGCAAAACCTACTCGGCGAGATGATCTCTATCCGCGACCTGCCGACCATCATGGAAGCCGTGAGCGAATCGAGCCGCGTGTCGCAGAATATCGCCCTCATCAGCGAGCATGTGCGCATGCGCCTCGCCCGCCAGATCAGCCACGCCAATACGAACGAGGAAGGCTATATCCCCATCCTCGCAATGGGCCCGCAATGGGAACAGGCGTTTATCGAATCCATCAGCGGTGAAGGCGATGAGAAGGTGCTCGCTATGCAACCCACGCGGATTCAGGAGTTTATCACCACCGTGCGGCAGAAATATGAGACGCTCGGCATGCAGGGCGAAAGCCCGATTCTGCTCACCTCGCCCAGCATCCGCCCTTACGTGCGCTCGATCATCGAGCGCTTCCGTCCGCACACGGCGGTGCTGAGCCAAAACGAGATTCACCCGAAAGCACGGATTAAAACAGTGGGGCAG
>CAZUOS010000238.1:0-3196 GCA_964621415.1 uncultured Azospirillum sp. | reverse complement strand
GCAATCCTCCTGCCCATAAGCCGTGTTGGTGGGGGGGGTGGTGAGCACCGCTGGGCAGGGCAACCGCCCGTAAATACGAAAGAAACGGAGTAGCGCGTCATCCACCACCGTGAGGCGCTCACGCGTCAGGCTACCGGCCGAGCGATTGACAAAATTCGCCGCCGCCTCGAGCCCCATGGTGGCCACCACGCTGAGAATAGCCACCACGATCGACAGTTCGACCAGGCTAAATCCGGCGCGGCGCAACGGGCGAGAGACAGAAGAGGCAAAACGCATGGGCCGAGTATAGCCAATCTGCATTAACGGAAGGTTAATCTTTATCGTTTTGGCTCCGATTTGCATTATTTCTTGAGCAGTGCGGTTTTTTTGCTACGTAAAGGGCCTTCGCCCAAGCGCGGGGGCATAGCTCAGCGGTTAGAGCAGGGCGCTCATAACGCCTTGGTCGGGGGTTCAAATCCCTCTGCCCCCACCATTTCTTGTTGTTTATCAATATGATGATTCTGCATAAGTCTCGGCGCTGTCGTGCTGCACTGTTTCAGCATTCATCAAAGCGCCGTTTGGTGTTGGAATGTAAGACTTTTTGCCGCTGATCGAGGCTTTGATGGATCCTGATAGCCGCGTTCGGGATGACCATACTATCGATTTAAGCAACGCTAAAATAGCTACCCGCGGGACGTGGGTGAGCAGTGCAATGGCTCACGTTTTTCTGGCCGTTTTTGCCAATATGCCCGCTGGGGTAGAGTTGCTCAAGCGATCGCGTAATGGGGTTTTGGGGAGGCGCAGTGCCATCGTTCGGCGGGAAATAGGTGAAATCCAGCCCTTGCGCGCTGGCGCGTTTGGCCAGGCGTTCAATTCCCTCCTTGGGCGAGGTGCGAATGATGCCCGCCTTGATATCGGCGGGGTTAAGCTCCATCGCATAGACATGGCGCACGCCGTGTTGGCCGAGGATGCTCACGGCATTTTCGAGCGCGACCGCCTCGGCGTTCGGCATCGCATTATCGAACGCGGTTTGGGCCTGGGTGGCATAGCGGAAGCTGCCGTCATCCATCTCGATGGCGACGCAACGGATGGAGGTGATGTGGTTGTTAACCCAGGTTTGTCTGTTTTCTTTGACATTATAACTGAAATCCTTACAGCGGTCGGCCAGCGTGTCGATAATCTTCTGGCTGAGGAACTTGTTGATAATGTGAAGGTCTAGGGTGCCATCTGCCCCACGCGCGCAATCGAGCGCGGCCTCGCTCTCGCGTTCGCGCAGGATGTTCTCTGTCGCCTTTTCAATGACTGGGCGCTTTTCCCCGAGTAGCTTACGAAGCGCGTCTGATGCTTGATTAAAGTCTTGTTGGATGGTGGCGAGAAAACGTTCAAACGGGCTTTGATTGGCCTTCCCTCCGAGTAGGTTCAGGTTTGCTTCTTCACGTTGCGGAGTTGTTTTCTTGTTGCGCTGAAAGGCGGCGCGAATCATTTTGTCGCGCGCATTCTGGAGGGGTGTTCTCTCATCGCCCGCTACGACGATCTCGCGCTCCGCGTTTAAGTTTCCCATGGTTGTTTGCCAGGCGGTGATGTCAGACGATTTTGGCTTGGCTTGAAACTCCTTCAAGGTTTTGGATTTGCTATCGATAGCGACATCGAAGCTATGACTTCCGTCCAGCTTCTCCTTTAATGCTTTTGGCAGCAACGGGATGGTGATGATGGGGGTGTTAGCTCCTTCGACCACATTCGCCAGCATATCGATACATTTGCCGCAGGGGCAGGCGATGGGAACCTTATCCGGGCTGATGCCCTGCATCACATAAATGGCTTTGAAATTGGGTGATTTGGGTGGTTGGTTGTTATCCTTGCTGGTTTTGTTTTCTTCAAATGCCAGCCGATCCGTCGCGGCGTTGACCATGTTCTGCTCGGCGCAATCCTTAAAATAAGGCAAGGCCCAGCGTGTGGTGTTGGTGCCGATGAAAAGGCGGCTTTGGCCTTTTTCCTTTTTAGGCACCACGCCAATAGCCGCGCCGCGAAAGCCATTATCGCCCAGCGATCGCGTGCGGTATTGATCGGCGATGACGGCGAAGAGTTTGGTTTTCTCTTCGTCGGTCATGGTATCGAACCAGTCGGAACCTTTTGATTTTACTTTGATTGGTTGGCCGTTTTCGTCAATCGTGCGTGTTTTATTTTGCACTACTTCAATATGGTGGCGGCGCACGATAAACTCGTATTCCGCACCGGATGCTAGCCCCTTCGCGGTCACGTGCATCTCGGTCGAGACATTGCCCGAGTTCTTGCCATAAGGCTTGCTGACTGAAATATTCGCCATTGCTGCCACCAAAAGATTTCCGGTAGCGTAACTTATCCACAGGTTCAGGGGAATAGGTGTTGGGAAAACTTCACGAAACTGTCACACGGCTAGTCTATCGGTTGTATGGATTTCGCCTTAAGGTTTAATTCGTGCAGGGCTTGCAGGGCGGCGAGGGGGGTGAGGTTATTTACATCTAGGGTGGCTAAACGTTCAATTAACTTCTGATGTTCGGGCGAGGCGGCATGCGGTGCTGCGTCCTCCGGCGCGTGGTGTGCCGCGCGGGCGTGGGCGAAGAGGGGAAGGGCTTCGGCGGTGGTATCGCGCTCGGTGAGGCTATGGCCGGATTCGAGGGTGGAAAGCAGCGCCCGCGCGCGGGTGAGGACGGCAGGCGGCATGCCGGCCAGCGCCGCCACATGGATGCCGTAGGATTTATCGGCAAAGCCCTCGCGGATGGTGTGGAGGAAAATCAGCTTGCCGCGATATTCCTTCGCTGTGGCGTGGAAATTGCGCAGGCGCGGCAGGCTGGCGGCAAGGGCGGTTAGCTCGTGGTAATGGGTGGCGAAAAGGGCGCGGCAGCGGGTGACATCGTGCAGATATTCGGCGACCGCCCAGGCGATGGAAACACCGTCATACGTGGCCGTTCCTCGCCCGATTTCATCGAGCACCACGAGGGAGCGCGCGGTCGCCTGATGCAGGATGCTGGCGGTTTCCACCATCTCGACCATGAAGGTGGATTGCCCACGGGCGAGATCATCCGCCGCGCCGACGCGGCAAAACAGCTTATCGACCAGGCCGATGCTCGCTGCTTCCGCCGGTACAAAGCTACCCATTTGCGCGAGGATGGTGAGGATCGCCTGCTGGCGCAGAAAGGTCGATTTCCCGCCCATGTTGGGGCCGGTGAGGAGGAGGAGG
>CAZUOS010000237.1:0-3198 GCA_964621415.1 uncultured Azospirillum sp. | reverse complement strand
CAGCGTCACCATCGACGACACCACGCCAGCCCAAGGCCAGACGCTCACCGCCAGCCACACGCTGGCAGACGCCGACGGCCTCGGGGCGATCGGCTACCAATGGCAGCGTGGCGGCGTCGACATCGTCGGCGCCACGGCCAGCACCTACACCACGACCCAGGCCGATGTCGGACAGATCTTGCGCGTCGTCGCCAGCTATACCGACGGCCAGGGTACGCTCGAATCGGTCCCGTCCGCCGGAACCAGCGCCGTCACCAACGTCAACGACGCGCCCAGCGGCAGCGTCACCATCGACGACACCACGCCAGCCCAAGGCCAGACGCTCACCGCCAGCCACACGCTGGCAGACGCCGACGGCCTCGGGGCGATCGGCTACCAATGGCAGCGTGGCGGGGTCGACATCGTCGGCGCTACCGCCAGCACCTACACGACGACGCAGGCCGACGTGGGCCAGGTTCTGCGCGTCGTCGCCAGCTACACCGACAACCAGGGAACGCTCGAGTCTATCCCCTCCGCCGGCACGAGCGCCGTGACCAACGTCAACGACGCGCCCACCGGCACCGATACGACCGTCGCCATGCTCGAAGACAGCGCGTACACCTTCAGCCTCAGCGATTTCGGCTTCCGGGACACACTAGACGATCCCGGCAACACTCTGGCCTACGTCAGGATAACCACCCTGCCCACTGCAGGCAGCCTGACGCTCGCCGGCGCGCCAGTCACCGCCAGCCAGTTCGTCAGCGCCAACGCAATTGGCGCAGGCCAGCTGCAATTCACGCCGGCCGCCAACGCAAACGGCGTGGCTTATGCCAGCTTCAGCTTCCAGGTCCAGGACGACGGCGGCAGCGAAAACGGTGGCGTCGATCTCGACCCGAGCGCGCAGACGATCACCATCGACGTGATCGCGGTCGACGACTCCACTCCGCTGGCCGAAGCTGACGCCATACGCGTCGCTGAGGGTGGCACCGCGACCTCACTGCTTGGCGGTGCGAGCAGCGTCATCGTCAACGACGGTGGTCTGACCGACGCTCCGGTCAGCGTCAGCCTGCTGATCGGCCCGAGCCACGCCAGCTCGTTTACCCTCAATGCCGACGGAAGCTTCGGCTACACGCACGACGGCAGCGAGAACTTCGTCGACAGCTTCACGTATCGTCTGAGCGATCGCGACGGCCAGGCGAGCGAGACAACGGTGAGCATCGACATCACTCCGGTTAATGACCACAGCCCGATCATTACCTCAAACGCCACCCCCCTCACCGCCGAAAACACAGTCACTGCCGTCACGCTGAGTGCTACCGATGCTGATCTGCCGAGCCAGACCTTCGACTTTTCGATCGCCGGTGGTGCGGACGCGGCGTGTTTCGAAATCGTCGCGAATGAACTGCGCTTCACCTCTGCACCCAACTTCGAGCGACCCACCGACGCCGACGCCAACGGCATCTACGAGGTGACTGTCGCGGCGCACGACGGTGCCGGCGGCTCGGCGACGCAAGCGATTGTGGTGACGGTTTTCGATCTGGCCGAGCCCGGGATCAGCCCGGTCGTGGACGTCGATCCGGAGCCCAATCAGATCCCGGAAGACGCGCCTTCAGGTACCGCAGTCGGAATCACCGCGTCTGCCTCGCACGGTGAGTCGGTCAGCACACCACGCTACGGCTTGACTGCAGACGGCAGCGGACGCTTTGCGGTCGATCCACAGACCGGCGTCATCCGTCTCGTGGCAGCCAATGCGCTCGACTATGAAAGCACGCGCGAATATCGAATTGTCGTTACTGCGCAGATGCCCGACGGCGAATCGTCCAGCCTCGAGGCGCTGATCCGGATCACCGACACGAACGATAATTCACCCGTCCTGGTTGCCCAGCAGCCGACGGTCGACCTCGGCGGCTCGGTAACCATGACGACAGCCCTGCTCGATGCCAGCGACCGTGACAGCATCATCACCAACTTTCGCTTCACCCTCACCACCGTCGTGGGCGGTCGCTTCGAGCTCGCCGGCACGCCGGGCGTTGCGATCACGTCGTTCGGCGAAGACGATCTGCTGGCCGGCAGAGTCCGTTTCGTCCACCAGGCCGGCGGTAACGCACCCGCTTTTGAAGTGTTGGTCAGTGATGGACGGCTCACCTCGACGCCGGTTGCGGTCTCCGTTCGGGTCAACCCCTATTTCGATACCTCGTCCGGAACGGACTCGAGCGGCGGATCGTCGAGCGCAGGATCTTCGAGCGATACCGCCAGCACGACGGGCAGCACCGGCACCGCGAAGAGCACGAGCACTTCCGCTAGCCCTGCCGCGACGGCCAGCGGCCAAGCCAGCCCTGCGGATCGCCTGCCAACCGTTCCGCCATTGACTGAAACGGCGCTTCAGCCACCCATGTCGATCGAGGCGACCTTGCTCAGCCCGCCCCTGCCAACGCCCGAACTTGATTCGCCGCTCCTCAGGACTGCCCTCCCCGACATCGCGAGTGCGGTCGCCGTAAGTTCTTCGAGCGCCGCTGTCGACCACGTTCCCCAGCCTTACCTCGAGCAGTTCCAGCTCGATCTGGCGCGTTACATCAGCACAAGCGCCGAGCGCCGTGGCGCCACGGAAGGTTTCGTCGCGGCACGACCTGCCGTGCTGGAACAGGCGGAACATACCGAGTCGTTCGAAGTCGCCCTCGATACCGCGCGCACGGTCGGCATGGCGTTTTCCGTGGGTGCCGTCTGGTGGGCGCTCCGCGTCGGCGGCCTGATGGCGAGCCTGATTACCGCTGTTCCCGCATGGCGGCAACTCGATCCGCTGCCGATTCTGCCCGACAAGGCGGGATCTGGCCGGCCTGGCGACTGGCTGGACGACGACACGCCGGAAGAGTCAGCCGGGGGTTATCGACTTGAGCCGGGCAGCGCGGAAGCTCTTCTCGGATGATCAAGACATGAAAGCGCCACGCGTCAGCCCCGTCTCGCGAATCAGCCTCGGCCTCACCTCGCTGATGCTGATGCTGCTCCTGATTCTCGACTTCGCCGGCCTGGTGCCCGATTACCTCAGAATCGCGCGTGAAGTGCGTCAGCGCAGCAGCCAGGCAATCGCCATCCAGACCGCCGCACTCCTGGCCAGCAACGACCCGATGATCCTGGCGCGCGCCTACGCGTATTTTCGGGCCGGCGACCCGGATGTCTTGTCGCTGGCCTTCCCCCTGAATGATGGACAGATCTACGTTGCCG
>CAZUOS010000236.1:0-3205 GCA_964621415.1 uncultured Azospirillum sp. | reverse complement strand
CGGGGTCACGAGCTACGACCTCAAGAACCCTGAATGGCGCGGCGCGAATCTCTCGCTGATGCGCGAGGGCAAGCTCGAGCTGTTTCCCTATTGGCATGCGCCGAGCCGGGTGCGTAAAGCATATGGCGCCGGGCCTGGCTATACGCAGAAGCAGGGGCGCATCCACTGGCACAGCATTGCCGAAGCGGGCGAGGGGCCGTTCCTCGCGACGCTGCTTTCGCGCATCGGCACGCGCGCGGTGTATCTCACGATTGATAAGGATGTGCTGGCGCATGACGACGCCCTCACCAACTGGGATCAGGGGCGGATGTCGCTTTCGTATCTGCTGCAGATCATTGCAGCGATTGGCGCGGCGCATCGCATCATCGGGGCGGATGTGACGGGCGATTACTCGCCGCCGTATTATAGCGGCAATGTCGTCACGCGCTTCATGAAACGTGCCGAGATTTTTACTGATCAGCCGCGCGGTCGCCCCTCCCTCGAGGAAGCGGCGCGGGTGAACAGCGCCAGTAACCATGCGCTGCTCGATGCGTTGCAGGAGGTGATGGCATGACCACCCTCTCGACGACGCAGTTACTGCTCATCTTTTTTTGTATGTGTACGGAAACTGCCCGCGAGTTGTGCTTTAAACGCGGGGCCGATGGGCTGAGCGTGAATCGTGCACTGCGTCAGCCGTTTGTGTGGCTCGGTGTTTTTTTCTGGGTGGTTGAAGTAGGGGCCTGGGTGCGTGTGCTGGAATCTGTGCCGCTGACGGTGGCGTTTCCGCTGATGGCGTTGGTGTATGTGGGTACCTTTTTCGGCGGCGTTGTCTTGCTGAAGGAATCATTTAGTAACCGTCATCTGCTGGGAGCGCTGCTGGTGACCCTTGGCGTGGCAATCGTTGGGAGCGCTGGAATATGAACGAGGAAATGGAAACGCTGGAGGCCACCGCGTCGGAGCGCAAGCCCGGAGTGATTTTTGCCCACTCGCCGATGGATGTCATCCCGGTGCTGGCAGCGGTGGCGCATCTCGCGTTTAACATCTGGCTGATTGTGGGATTCGCCGATCGCCCGCTCTGGCTTTCGGCGGTGCTGGGGGTGATCTACGCGATTTCGATTTCGTGGAACATCAACGGCATCTCGCATAACTTCATCCACACGCCGTATTTCACCCCGCGTTGGATGAATTATGCGTTCAGTCTGCTCGAGTCGCTCGCCATCGGCTTTTCGCAAACCTATTACCGCTGGGTGCATATGCGCCACCATGTCGGCAACTCTGATCCGAAAGACGCCAACGGCGACACGGTGGATTGGCTGTCGATTTATCGTCACGGCACGGACGGCAAGCCCGAAAGCGTCTGGGGCTATACCTTCCTCAGCTTCTTCCGCGACGATATGGGCGACATCCACGCCGCCATCGCCAAGCGCAAGCCATTCAACGCGCGCTGGGGTAAGCTCGAGCTGTATGCCTTCCTGATGATGGTGGGCGCCGCCGCAATGGTGGATTGGCGCGCGCTGCTTTTCTATGTGCCGTTCTATTACCTCGGCAACTGCCTCTCCTCGCTCAACGGCTATTACGAGCATCTGGGCAGCAACCCGAACGTGGCGATTGCCTGGGGTGTCAGCAGCTATAACTGGTTTTATAACTGGCTGTGGTTCGGCAATGGCTATCATGCCGAGCATCACTATCGTCCCAGCTGCCACTGGACCCGCATCAAGCAGCTGCACCGCGACATTGCCGAGGCACAGCGCGCGGCGGGCACGCACACCATCAGCACCTGCCACGCGCTTGGGTTCCTGGCGAAGGAAAATCGCGGCCTGCATCCGCAGTATCGTTCTGCCTCGCTATGACCCCACACGATCGCTACAGTTTCACCCTCGAAGGCACCAACGGCAAAGGCGTGGTGTTAGTGCATGGACTCACCGGGATTCCGGGAGAGATGAAGTTCGTGGCGAAAAACCTCCACCGCGCGGGCTACTCGGTCTATGCGCCGCTGCTCGCGGGCCACGGCATGGGCGAAGCGGCCCTGATGGCCACGCGCTGGCAGGATTGGCTCGAGGGGCTGAAGCGGGATATTACCCAGTTCCGCCGCCAGGTAGAGACGCTCTATACGGCGGGGATTTGTGTCGGCGGTAAGCTTGGTATGATGGCGGCGCAGCAACTGCCGGGGGTGATCGCGGCCTCGGCGATTTATTCGCCCTGCTTCCGCTTCGATGGTTGGAACGTGCCGTGGTATTACAAGCTCGCGCCGGTCGGCCTGCCGGTGATGATGCATGTGCCGCGTTGGCGCGAACGCTCCTATCGCGAGACGGAAACGCTGGGCATCAAGGATGCGCGGCGGCGGCAGTTCATGCAAGGCGCGAATGCCGAAGGGGTGATCGATACGTTCCCTGCCGTGAGCTTGTTCGAGATGTATCGCCTTGGCAAGGCGCTAAAGGCCGAGCTGCCGCGCTTTGAAACCCCCACGCTGGTGCTGCACGCGCGCGAGGACGATTTGAGCCACCCGCGCCATGCCCGCGCCATCACGCGCCGGATTCTCGGGCCGCACGAGCTGCACTGGGTGGAGGATAGCTATCACATGATCCATGTGGATCGCGCGCATGCGGAAGTGGCGGCGCGCACGGCGGCGTTTTTCGCACGGTATGCGCATGCGCCCGCGCAGGAGTCTGCGGCATGAGAAACCTCGCGCAGGCGGTGCCTTCAGCGCCGATGACCGTAGCCCTTTCGCTAGTGCCGAAAGCACGCGTGGTGACAAGCATCCGCGCGATTGGCGAGGCCGCCTGGAACGCCTGCTACGCGGGCGAGATCGAGGATTACGGCTACCTGCTGGCGATTGAAGAAGCGGGGATCGCAGGTTTTTCCTGGCGCTATGCGGTGGTGGAGGCAGAGGGGCAACTGCTCGCGGCCATGCCTGCGTTTCTCACCGACTATCGGCTCGATACCACGCTCGACCCCGGCCGCGTGCGCGACGCGATTCGTGCCGTGCGTCGGGTGCTGCCGCGCTTCCTCACCCTGAAGCTTGCCTGCCTTGGCTCGCCGGAAACCGAGTGCGGGCGAATCGGCTTTCACCCTTCCGTCGCGGCGGCGGATCGCCCGGCAGTCGCGGCGTCGTTACTTGCCGCGTTCGAGGCCATGGCCGCAGCGGAGGGCGCATCGCTGCTCGGGGTAAAAGACGTGCCCGACGATCAGCGCGAGCTGTGGGACGCAATCGCGCCGCATTACAGCC
>CAZUOS010000235.1:1849-3239 GCA_964621415.1 uncultured Azospirillum sp. | reverse complement strand
GGGGAGCCAAATCGCTCCTTTAGCGATTTGGTGGGGGGTAAACAAACCTCAGTAACTATCCCCCCACCAAAATTGTGAAGGACAATTTTGGCTCCCCCGCGAAGGGGGGAGCTGGCGCTCTGGAAGCCGAGTTCCATAAGAGATGTGCGTGAAGGAGCAGGTATGACCCAAACCGATATCATCATTGCGGGTGGCGGGCTGGTGGGCAACGCACTCGCCATTGCCTTGGCACGCGGCGGGCTGGCGGTCTCCGTCATCGACCCGCTGCCGCGCGCGGCGCAGGTGGAGGCCGCGTTCGATGGCCGCACCAGCGCCATTTCTTCGGCCTCGGTGCGCGTCTTCCGGCATCTGGGCGTATGGCGATACATGGAGGCGGGCGCGCAACCCATCCACGATATCCGCGTCTGCGATCAGGACAAGCCCGGCTACGTGCATTATGCGGATAAGGACGTGGGCGAGCCGTTTGGCTATATCCTCGAGAATAACGTGATTCGCCGCGGCCTCTATCTCGGCCTCGAGGGCGAGTCGAACATTCGCGTCATCCAAAGCAAAGTCACCGGCTACACGACGAATGCGGCTACCGCCACCGCCACGCTCGAGGATGGCTCGACCCTCAGCGCGCCACTGCTGGTCGCGGCCGACGGGCGCTTCAGCAAGCTGCGCGACATCGCCCGCATTCCGCATAAGGTGATTTCGTACGACCAGACGGCGATTGTGTGTGTGGTGGAGCACGAGCATCCGCATGCGGGCCTTGCGCTCGAGAAGTTTTATCCCCCCGGGCCGTTTGCCATTTTGCCGCTGGTGCCGGGCGAAAACGGCGCGCACCGCTCCGGCATTGTCTGGACCGAGCACGACCGCGACGCGCCGAACTACCTCGCCCTTCCCGAGGCGGAGTTCGATGCCGAGCTGCAACGCCGCGTGGGCGATGCTGCGAGCGGTTATTGGGGCACGGTGCGCACCGTCGGCAAGCGCTTCGGCTATCCGCTGAAGCTGATGGTGGCACGGCGGTTCTACGACCGCCGCTTCGTGCTGGTGGGCGATGCAGCGCATGGCGTGCACCCCATCGCCGGGCAGGGGGTGAATCTCGGCTATCGCGACGTGGCGGTGCTGGCGGAGCTACTCATCGAGCAGCGCCGCCTCGGCCTCGATCTCGGTGCCGAAACGGTGCTGAAGCACTATCAGCGCTGGCGGCGGGTGGATTCCATCAGCATGAGTGTCGGTACCGATCTCCTCAATCGCCTGTTCAGCAACCACGTGCCGGGCCTCTCGCTGGTGCGCCGGGCGGGGCTGGTCGCGGTCGATCATCTGCCGCCACTGAAGCAGTATTTCATGCGCCACGCGATGGGGCTAGTGGGCGATTTGCCAAAAATGCTGAAAGACGCGGCTTAGC
>CAZUOS010000235.1:0-1749 GCA_964621415.1 uncultured Azospirillum sp. | reverse complement strand
CCTACCGCGGCACGCGGCGACGCTCGACATTTTCCGGCAGATGCGCGCGGGTAGCGGCGTGGTAGTCGGCCATCAGGCGGCGCGTCACATCGCCAACGCTGAACTTCTGCCCGGCAATTTCACCAACGGGCGTGATCTCCGCCGCCGTTCCGGTGAGGAACACTTCTTGCACGCGCGACAGCTCCTCGGGCTTGATATGCCGCTCATGCACCGTGATGCCCGCCGCACGTGCCAGCTCGATCACCGTGCCACGGGTGATGCCATTCAAGAAGCAATCCGGCGTGGGGGTATGCAGCTCGCCATCGATCACGAGGAACAGGTTCGCCCCCGTCGCCTCGGCCAGATAGCCGCGATAATCGAGCATCAACGCATCGTCGAACCCATCGCGCTCGGCCTGATGTTTGCTGATGGTGCAGATCATATAGAGGCCTGCGGCCTTGCTGGCCGTCGGTGCGGTTTCGGGGCTGGGGCGTTTATAGGCCGCCCAGGCAAGGCGAATACCTTTCTCCTTGATCTCGGTTTTATACATGGTGGGCCAGGTCCAGCTCGCAATCGCCACGTGGATTTTGTTGTGCTGGGCGCTGATTGCCATCATCTCGCTGCCGCGCCAGGCGACGGGGCGCACATAGCCATCCACGATGCCATTCAGCCGCAGCACCTCGGCCTTTGCTTCCTCGATCTGCTCAACGGAGTAGGGGAGGGCGAAGCCCAGCAATTCCGCCGATTTATGCAGGCGCTCGCTATGCTCGCGGCTTTTGAAAATCTGTCCGCCATAGGCGCGCTCACCCTCGAACACGCAGGAGCCGTAATGCAGCCCGTGGGTCAGCACGTGGGTTTTTGCCTCGCGCCAGGGCACCATCTGCCCGTTCATCCAAATCAAGCCGTCGCGGTCGTCGAAGGGAATCAGTGTCATAACCATCCTAAAAGTGAGAAGCGGAATCTATCGCCCCGCTGCCAAAAAGCAAGCCTTGCGATGCAGCACGTGGCTTGCTAAGCGCTGGTTGTATTAAACCACATAAAAGGAATGGCACGGCTTCCAGAGCCTATAGCTCCCCCCTTGAGGGGGAGCCAAAATTGCCCTTCGCAATTTTGGTGGGGGGATAATTACGAAGGTCGTTTTCCCCCCACCAAATCGCTGAAGTAGCGATTTGGCTCCCCCTCAAGGGGGGAGCTTTAGGCTCTGGAATCCGTGTTCCATAAAGAAAAAGGAAGATAATGGATTCGCTTGCGACATGGTTTGAAGGCGTGGTGCAGTGGCTGGTGGCGCTGGTCGAGCAGCTGGGCGTGATCGGCATTCTGGTCATGACCTTCCTCGAATCCACCTTTCTTCCCATCCCCTCGGAAATGACCATGATTCCGGCTGGTTTCCTGGTGCATGAGGGAAAAATGGCGCTGCTGCCGGTGCTGCTCGCCAGCATCGTCGGCACCATCGGCGGGGCGGTATTTAACTATTGGCTGGCGGTCACGCTCGGCCGCAAAGCCTTCCTGCGTTTTGGTAAATATTGCTTCCTCACCCCCGCCAAGCTCGAAAAAATCGAGCGGTTCTTCGCCAAGCATGGCGCATTTTCTACCTTCACCGGGCGACTGATCCCCGGGGTGCGGCACTATATTTCCTTTCCGGCAGGGCTGGCGCGCATGGATTTTCGTGTGTTTCTCGTGTATACGTCCCTCGGCGGCGCGCTCTGGATGGCGGTGCTGCTCACCATTGGTTATCACCTCGGCGCGAACAAAGAGCAAATGGCCGCCGTG
>CAZUOS010000234.1:0-3249 GCA_964621415.1 uncultured Azospirillum sp. | reverse complement strand
ACATCGACATAAAAAATCCTCAAATAGCGCTGCTATTCTGCGGTTTTTTATGTCGATGTTCCTAGCGGCTGTCCCCAAAAATCTGGTTACTAGAGGCACCCTTCAAGGCTTTGGTCTTTTAGCGGCGGCTGGCGGCGATGGCAAGCTGATTCCTGCGCTTGTGGAAGGCTGCTACTTTGCTGCAACGGGCGGTGGAATTGCGCGGGGGATGTGGAGGTGTCGTGCTTCTTGGGTTGTGTTTGCGCGAGGCGGGGGCTACGGCTATGCCGCATAGAATAAATATTAATAAGGAGTGAACGATGCTGAAGGGAAAAACTGCGATTGTTACCGGCTCGACCAGTGGCATTGGCCTCGGGATTGCGCATACGCTGGCGGCGGAGGGGGTGAACCTTCTGTTCAACGGTTTTGGCGATAAGGCCGCGATCGACCAGCTGGTGGCCGAGACGGTGAGCCGGTTTGGTATCGGGGCAGATTATTCGGCGGCAGATATGAGCAAGCCCGCCGAAATCCGCGCGATGGTGGCGCAGGCCGAAGCGCGTTTCGGCGCGGTGGATATTCTGATTAACAATGCGGGGATTCAGTTTACGGCGAATGTCGAGGATTTTCCGGATGATAAATGGGATTCGATTCTCGCGATTAACCTCAGTGCGGCGTTCCATGCCACGAAGGCGGCGCTGCCGGGTATGAAAAAGCGCGGTTGGGGGCGGATTATCAATATTGCCTCGGCGCATGGGCTGGTGGCGAGCACGCAAAAAGTGGCCTATGTGGCGGCGAAGCACGGGATTATCGGGCTAACGAAAGTGACCGCGCTCGAGAACGCGAAGCTAGGTATCACGGCGAATGCAATCTGCCCCGGCTGGGTGCTTACGCCGCTGGTGCAGAAGCAAATCAACGATAACGCCGCGAAGAAGGGTATCTCGGTGGATCAGGCCAAGGAGGAGCTGCTGGAAGCCAAGGAGCCAAGCCTGCAATTCTCGACGCCGGAGCAAATCGGCGGGCTGGCGGTGTTCCTCTGTAGCGAGGCGGCGAATAACATGACCGGAGCCAGCCTCAACCATGATGGCGGCTGGCTGGCGCAGTAGGTTCCTATGGCGCGTTCAACTCCCAAACGTATCAACCTGGCACTGCAGGGTGGCGGGGCGCATGGCGCGTTTACGTGGGGTGCGCTCGATCGGCTGTTGCTTGAGGAGGATGTCGAGATTGTCGGCATCAGCGGTACTTCCGCCGGGGCGATGAACGCCGCCGTGCTGGTGGATGGGCATTTCGAAGGTGGGCGCGAGCGGGCACGGGCGCAGCTGCGCGAGTTTTGGCAAGGCATTGCCGGAGCCTCGGTGAACCTGCTCTCGCTGTGCCCGCAGGCGCCGAACGAGCTGCTCGAACGGATCCCTGGGCTTGATTGGCTCGCCGCGCTGAACCCGGCGGATATGCTGAGCCGCATGTTCTCGCCCTATGAGCTGAACCCGCTTAACCTCAACCCACTGAAGGACGTGCTGAAGCGCCTGGTGAAGGCCAAGCACATGCAGAATAGTATTCGGTTATTTGTCACGGCGACGAATGTCGAGACTGGCGAGCCGCGCGTGTTCACCGGCAGCGAGGTGACGATCGACGTGCTGATGGCTTCGGCCTGCCTGCCGTTTATGTATCAGGCGGTGGAGATTGGCGGCGTGCCCTATTGGGATGGTGGTTATGTCGGCAACCCTTCCATCTGGCCGCTGATTTACGAGACCGATTGCGCCGATGTGATGCTGGTGCAGATCAACCCGCTGAAGCGCGAAGGCACCCCCAAAACCGCGATCGACATCATCAATCGCGCGAATGAGATCAGCTTTAACTCGAGCCTGATTGCCGAGCTGCGCGCAATTCACTTTGTGCAGAAGCTGATTCGCAGCGGCAAGCTGGAGGATAAGCATTATACCGATATTCGCATGCACCACCTGCTGCCGCCCGAGAACACCGAGCTGATGAGCGCCGACAGCAAAACCGACACGCATTGGGAGTATTTCGAGCAGCTCCACGCGCTCGGCTACGCACAGATGGAAGCCTGGCTGAAAAAACATAAAGATGCGATTGGCGAAACCGAAACGCTCGATATCGAGAAACGCTTCCTTGCTAGCCCTCGCCACACCCTACCCCCGCATAAGGGCAAGCGCGGTGGATGATGGGGCCGTTGCCGATGCGTATTCGGGCCATGAAGAAAGCGCTTCATCTCGCCCTTGTGCCGGGATGACGCGCTTTCTTTCCTCGCTTTTTTTCAAGAGTTCACTCTCAGGTTCCCGTTGTATCGCGCTGTGGCATAGGCTAGACGTGGGCCTCGGTTGATTCATGCTGCGGTGGGTTTATGACATTCCTCGAACTTTCGTTTCTCGATAAACCTGTGTGGCTTTGGGTGGTGTTCCTCGCGGTGGTGCTGGGGCTGGTGGTGTTCGACCTCGGCCTGCTACAACGCAAACACCGCGACAAGGAAATATCCGCTGCGCAAAGCCTGCGCCTGAGCGCGTTTTACATCTCGATGGGGCTTGCGTTTGGAGCGTTTGTATGGCTCGAGCTGGGCGCACAGGCAGCGAAGGACTATTACACCGGTTTCATTATCGAAAAGACGCTCTCCCTCGACAATATCTTCGTGATTTCGTTGGTGTTCTCGTACTTCCAGATTCCGCGTCAGCATCAATACCGGGTGCTATTCTGGGGCATTCTTGGGGTGCTAGTGCTACGCGGGCTGCTGATTGCGATTGGCGCCGAGCTGGTGCATCAGGCTGCGTGGGTGCTCTATCTCTTCGCCGTATTCCTTATTTATACCGGTATCAAGATGCTTTTCTCCGGCGAGGAGGAGACAGATATCGGGCATAACCGCATTGTGCGCATGGCAAAGGACTATCTGCGCGTTACCAACGAGCTGCATGGCCGCCGGTTTTTTGTACGCCTGCCGGATGCCAACACCGGTAAGCGGCTTTATTTCGCTACCCCCCTCTTCCTCAGCCTGGTGGTGGTGGAGCTGGTGGATCTCATCTTCGCGCTGGATTCTGTGCCGGCGATTTTCGCAGTGACGACGGACGAGTATATTGTCTTCACCAGTAACGTGTTTGCGATTTTGGGCTTGCGTGCGCTCTACTTCGCCCTCGCCGCCATGCTGCACCGGTTTGCCTATCTCAAATATTCGCTTTCGGCGGTGCTGATCTTTATCGGTGGTAAGGTGATTGTGCCGGATCTGCTCGGGGTTGAGCATTTATCCTCGGGCGCTTCGCTGCTCAT
>CAZUOS010000233.1:0-3265 GCA_964621415.1 uncultured Azospirillum sp. | reverse complement strand
AAATTACAAAGAAGATTTTCAAAAACACAAACCCATCCCCCCAACCGAGGGGGATAGTTCGTGGGTCTTTATGGGGTTAAAGATTCCTTTTGAGCTTCTCCCCTACACCGCAGCCGCTTCCAAAGGTTGGGATTTCTTGCAAGCAATGGCACCGGCGGCAAATGGAAATATTAATGGATTGGATAATCCGTATGTTTGGGGCAACCCGTCCGAGGCCTATATTTATTTGAGCCTTTTTGTCTGGGCGTGTGCTCTTTTAGGTTTTTGGATTTCTAAGGATCCACACCGGAAAATCTGGGGAACTGTTCTAATTGGATTCTTTTTTCTAGCGCTAGGCCCTGCGGGTGGAATTCATAAATTCTTTTATTCCGTGCTACCGCCACTGTGGTATCTCAGGCACACTCAATGCCTGATTAGCTTCTTTATTTTTGCGCTTCTTTACTTTGCTGTTCAGGGAATGGATTGGATTTTGGAGTCTCGTCCGCGGTTTCAGTTTTCTCTTTTGAAAAATATAACTACCCTGGCGTTCGGAACCTTAATCTACTTTGCCTTTCACCAGTTCTGCCTAATGGATTATCAATCTATCGCGCCTGAAGTCTCTAGCTGGAGTTTTCTAATCCCTCTTGGCTTGGGTTTACTAGCGTTTGGGTTGCGACGTTTTTTAGGTCCTCTTCTTCTGGGAATAACTTTGATTTTGAGCCAGGAAATTTTGGTCCTTCGCCTTGATCCTTACTTTGAAAGAAGTTTTGCTCTCTCAATGCTTTTTCTTTGCATTCCTTTTGTGATGGCATGCAGTGGCCGCAAGGGTATTCAAAAATGGATCCCTCTTTTGGTTCTCGCAGATTTACTTTTGGTCTTTTCTCAAAGTAAGCGCGTCTACCACTGGCAACCTTCTCTGGGCCAGTTGATGGGAAAAAAACTCGCCTTAACATCGCTAGAAGCTCCAGGTCCGAGACTTCCGGCGGTTCAGACGCCTGCTTTTTTCCGTGGTCGTCAGGCACCACGCTATATGGGCGTTTTTGAAGAAAAGGCCTACGCCCTTTCCTCACCAGTACATTACAAGGAAGACATCGCAATTGAATTTCCGGACGATCTTAAAACCACTCTAACTCGCCCTCGTTTAAACACTTATCTACTTCTGCCTTCCTATTACAAAAGGGTGACTGAGCCCACCGATCTCACCAGTTTTGAAAAAGACTTCGCCTTGGGAAAAGCTCCCTTTCAGTGGAGTCATCCCGAAAGCGTTCCTTATAAGTGGGCATCCCCGAATCACTGGAGCATCGAATACACGCTGAACACACCAGATACTTTGATCTGGAATGAGAACTTTGATCCACATTGGAAGGCGACTATCGATGGAAGGGACGTTCCGATTCAGCCACACAAAGCCTTAACCAAAGAACTTGCGCTGCCCGCAGGAAAGCACCGCGTGGAATTAACTTACAGGCCGGTTAGATTTCTGATCGCTCTTCTATTCTTTTATGTAAGCTTTGCCGTCCCCGTAATTCTGTTTCTCAGAAACGCGACAGTACGAGGCCCGTCCTTACGAGCGCAAAGCGTGACGTAATCCCCTCGTGTTTGGCACTTTCTTCGAGCTGAGATGAAAGGCCCTCCGTTCGGAGAAACTACGGAATGTGGCAGGTGTAATCGCGGAAAAATCCTAAAAGGTGTCAGACACCTTTTAGGCCCAGAAGGTGTCTGACACCTTTTAGGGGGGCTTACACGGGTTTTTATGTAAGCTTTGCCATTCTCCTGATTCTACTTACCGCCCACTTATGCATAGGCTTGAACTTGAACTTATCCTTCAGCCTAGACTCCGCCCGGCTCCAAGCTGAAGGATAGGTTCAAGTTCAAACACAAGCATAAGTGGGCTCTCGGTAATATTTTTTGAATGCGGTGAGTAGAGCGAAGGCACTCACAAGTGTGCATTCTAGGTGTGTCTAGCAACCAAAACAGACAACCTGGAGGCCTTCGCATGAACAGCTTACCTCGATTTACCTCGTTTGAGGGATACCGAACTTTAGACATGAAGGAGTATTTAAAAGATGGCCGGATAGAGCTGCATTTGGAGCGGCTCGAAGGCCATGGTTTAGCTTGTCATCGATGTGGCGGGGCGCTCGATCGGGTTTTGGGCCGCTATCGGCAGAGATTGCGGTCCTTACCGATACTGCAATTTAGATGTCTGATCGTGTTCTGGCGGTTAGTAGGGTACTGCCCGCGGTGCCGAAAGAACCGGAGTGAGAAGGTAGACTTTATCTCCGATCACAGTCCGCATCTAACTCAAGACTATGCCTGGTGGTTAGGTCGGCTGTGCGAAGTTGCGGCAGTTTCCCGAGTGGGTGAGCTGGTTGGGATGAATGGTAAGCGACTTTGGCAGCTAGACTATCGACGAATGAAGCAGATGCTTCAGTATTACAAAATTCCGGAGGTGAAACGAATCAGCGTAGATGAAGTTTATGCTAGGAAGAAAAAACAAGACCCAGACGAGACTCGAGACGACCGATTCTTTACGGTTATCTCGGATCTAGATACTCACCGAGTGATATGGGTGACCGAATCTCGTCGGCAGGAAGCGTTGGATCAGTTCTTTCAGCTGATTGGCGAAGAGGCCTGCCAAAGGATAGAGATCGTAGCCTGCGATCAGCACGAAGCGTATGCCGCATCGACAAAAACACATTGCCCCAATGCGGATGTTGTCTGGGATAGGTTTCACCTTATGAGAGTGTTCGAGGAAGCGGTAAACGAAACTAGAAAGCTTTTACATGCAGAATTTCCGAAGTCTTCAGCGCTTTCAGACCGAACTCGGGGGCAATACCGCTTTCTCTTTTTAAAAAAGGATAGCCGTAGAACCGAGGCGGAAAAGGTCCACATAAATGAAGTCCTGCGAAGTAACTCGAGCTTTGCAAAGTTAGAGATTATTAAAGAACGCATGCTTTGTTTTTTTAACCAACCCAATGAAGCGGAAGCCAAAAAGGTCTTTGAAGAAATAGGTGACTGGATATGGCAGGAACGTTTTATCCCGCTCATGAAGTGGCACCAGTCCCTCGAAAAAGGCTGGCACACTCTTAAGAACTTCTTTACCCACCGGGTAACTTCAGCCCTTTCCGAAGGCATCAATAACGTCATCAAGACCCTAAAGCGCAGGGCCTATGGCTACAAAAACATGGACTACTTTAAGCTCAAAATCATGCAGGTCTGTGGCTACCTCAACTCCCGCTACGTCACGATGGGCTATCAATAACTTACAAAAAAAGTACGGAGATCC
>CAZUOS010000232.1:0-3271 GCA_964621415.1 uncultured Azospirillum sp. | reverse complement strand
CTCAACCCAATTCGCTATGGCAGAAATAGGCCAAACGAGTTAGGAAAGACTATATCGCAGCAACCGCACCGCAATCGGATACTCGGCCAATTGCGCATCGGCGGTAATCAGCGTGAGGGCATCGCGATAACATTGCGCCACCAGCATCCGGTCGAACGGATCGCCGTGCAGTGGCGGCAGCTGATGCAACGCCTCCACATGCCGCAGCTCAACCGGCAAACAAGCGAACTCCGAATCCGCAAGCCCCGACACCAGCCCCGGCGGCGCCACCAGCTTTCCCTTCGACATTTTTAGGGCCACTTCCCACGGCGCAATCGCACTGAAGGCGACCTCTTCGGGATGGTGCTGCATTAACTCGCGGATATCGGCGGGCAAACGCTCGGGCATACCCAGCCACCACAACAGAATATGCGTATCGAGCAAATAACGCATCACACGCCAAACCACGCGTCTGGCATCGGCACATCGAAGTCATCGGTCAGCAAGATCTGCCCCGCCATGGCCCCACAGCTCGAGGCTTTCTGCCTAGAAATCGGCACCAAACGCACCATTGGCCGCCCGTCGCGGGCGATCACCACCTGCTGTCCCTCCATCGCCTGATTCACCAGCGCAGAGAGCTTTGACTTAGCTTCGTAGATGTTCACTTGCATACGGGCCAGACTAACCTGACCAACACAAAAAGTCAAGCCTACATCGCGGTTTTAAGCCCAAAATTATGCTGCGCCTCGATCCAGCGCACGGTGCCGGTGGCCGAACGCATCACGATGGAATGCGTGGAAGCTCCACCCGGCCAGCGCTTGACCCCCTTCAGCATCGAGCCATCGGTCACGCCCGTCGCCGCGAACATCACGTCGCCACGCGCCATCTCCGTCAGGGTATATTTGCGGCTGAAGTCGGTAATCCCCATGCGGCGCGCACGTTCTTTTTGCTCATCTTCCCCATCGAACAACAGGCGGCCCTGCATCTGCCCGCCGATGCAGCGCAGCGCCGCAGCCGCCAGCACGCCCTCCGGCGCCCCGCCAATACCCAGATACATATCGACCCCCGTCGTCGCCGTGGCGGTGGCGATTACGCCTGCCACATCCCCATCCGGAATCAGCTGCACGCGGCAGCCTGCCTCGCGCAATTTGGCAATTTTTTCGGCATGACGGTCGCGCTTCAACACCACCACCACCAGCTCGCTCGCCTCCTTGCCTTTCGCCTTGGCGAGGTTACGCACATTCTCGGCAATCGTCGCGTCGATATCCACCACCCCATCCGGCAACCCACCGCCGACCGCGATTTTATCCATATACACATCCGGCGCATGCAGAAACCCGCCATGTTCAGCCATTGCCACCACGGCAAGCGAATTCGGCCCGCTCGTGGCGCAAAGCGTGGTGCCTTCGAGCGGATCCAGCGCGATATCGATGCGCGGCCCCTGGCCGGTACCCACGCGCTCGCCAATATAAAGCATCGGCGCTTTGTCGCGCTCCCCTTCGCCAATCACCACCGTGCCATCAATGGTGAGTCCGTTCAGCGCCTCGCGCATGGCGTTCACCGCTGCCTGGTCGGCGGCTTTCTCCTGCCCACGCCCCGTCCAGTGGCTGCTGGCAAGCGCCGCCGCTTCCGTCACCCGCACGGCCTCCAGCGCGAAATTGCGATCCATGATCCATTCTTTGTTTGGGGCATCGGTGTTATAAGCGGGGGTGGTCATAATTTTCTCCTGATATTTATTGCCTCAGTTCATCGAGGTATTATTTGAGGACTCATTTTTTCCTCAACGGTACATTGATGTTCTTTACATATAGCTATGTGCGTATAAATGTCTGGGACACATTTAACTTCCCCTTGTCGTCTCATCTCTTCTTGAGTGCATTGTCCAAGCGACTTGTAGAGGTCGACAAATTTTCCATTCACGGAAGTTTGTTCACCACCACATAAAGCACAACTTACTGTGACCAGAGCACAATCCTCATCTTTCTCGCAGATACGATGTTCAGACTGAATGCTTTTCGTAAAAAGACTGTTGATAGAGAAAGCAAAAGCATTCTGGGCTCCGCATAGAGAAAATAATGAAATCGATAACAGCCACAGCACGGCATATTTTTTCATAAGTCCTCCTAGCTCTCAATCCTCAACACAGCCGACACCTCGACTAACTTTTACCGATATCGAAACCAATCTTGCGTTTGGGCCCACATGAGTCGCGTTTCATACGTTTTACTGCATCCGCCAACTTATTGATGTCTTCCACCAGCACTTCAATGACCGACGCAGTACGATCTCCTGCTTGCGTTCGATTTTTTAAACTCTTGCAGCAATATCCTTACTCTGTACCACCATTTCACGCAAACGGATAAAGGCGCGCACGATCATGATATTGACCTGTACCGCGCGTTTGCTGTTCAACACCGAAGAGAGCATGACAATCCCATGTTCGGCAAAGGCATAGGGAAACTTTCTACGTCCGCCACGCCCATTCTTTGATATCACAATTTGTGACATCAAACATTCCAATTCTTTTTCCGTCACTTGGAACATGAAATCTTCCGGAAAGCGGCTGGCATTTCGCTTCACCGCTTGGTTTAAACGCGATGTTTGAACGTGATACAATGCCGCCAAATCGGAATCGAGCATAACCCGCTGACCACGAATCACCCGGATATGGCTATCGACAGAAGCAAGGGGAGCGGTGGTCATAAAGACTACGAAATGAGGAATTGAGGAATTGAAGAAATAATCGCTTTTCCTCAATGCTGCAATTCCTCATTTCTTCAATTCGCTAACCCTCAATCCGCAGCACCACGGGGGCCGCGACGCTCACCGGCAATGCCGCAATCGCCGCCGACACGCGCGCAATAGCCGCCTCGTTCGTTTCGTGGGTGATAACGATCACCTGCGCGCTTGCATCCGCCGCGATGGCGCGCTGGGTGATGGAGTGGACGGAGACTTTTTCGCGGGCAAACACTTGGGTAAACTCGGCGAGCACGCCCGGTTCGTCCTTCAGCGATAGGCGCAGATAATAGCAGCCCGTATGCGCCTCGAGCGGTGCCTGCGGCATCGGCACCAGTTGCTGCGCGAGCACCGTAAACGCCGGGTAGCGATCCCCCCGGGCAATGGCGATAAGATCGGCGACCACGGCGGAACCGGTGGGCAATGCCCCTGCCCCGCGTCCCTCGAACACCACGCGTCCCACCGCATCGCCCTCGACCTGCACGGCGTTGAACGGCCCATCAATCCCCGCAAGGGGAGCCGCCATCGGCACCAGGCAGGGATGCACACGCTGCAG
>CAZUOS010000231.1:0-3273 GCA_964621415.1 uncultured Azospirillum sp. | reverse complement strand
ATCAGCTCGCAGGACGTAGAAGATCGGCGCGAATTGGTGATGGCGACCGCAGGCATTCCGAACACGGTCGAGAATCAACAGAAAATCACGCCACGTATTGTGCAGTCGCTGGTGGATGAAACGTTGGAATTGCAGGAAGCCAAGCGGCTTTCGATTGAGGTGACATCCGAGGAAATTGCCAAAGCCATGAACGACATGGGAGGGCGCGGTGATACGAATCGTTCCGTGCGCGAGTTGATTAAATCGCGCGGGCTTTCGGAAGCATCGCTCGAACGGCAATTGAAGGCGCAACTGGCCTGGGCAAAAGTGGTGCAACGCAAACTGCGTAAGAATGTCAGCATCTCGCAGGACGAGATCGCGCGGGCGAAAGCGGCCGAGGCCGCCAATCCCGGCCTGATGGAGTTAAAGCTCGCGGCGTTTGAGCTGAACGCGAAAGACGAAGGTGCCGATGCGCTGGCGAAGGAACTTCACGATAAGCTTGCCGCTGGCACCGATAGCGCGACGCTCGCGGTGCAATATGTGAAGGAAGCGCATTTCAACCCGCCGCAATGGGTGGGCGAAAGTCGCTTGCCCGCGCCGCTACAGCAACAGCTCGGCAAGCTGAAACCGGGCGAGGTGAGCGAGCCGTTGCGCGGCGCGAGCACCATTCAAGTAATTCAGGTGTTGGATCGTCGCACGGTGCAGAAAAGTTCGGGCGCGACGGAATATGCGATTAAGCAATGGGCGGTGACGTTGCCGAAGGATCGCACCAAAGCGGGGCTTACGAAGCTGCGCGCGGTGGCGAGTGCCATTCGCGCCAACCCCGGCGCGTGCGATAGCAGTGTGGCCCCCAAGGCCGCCTTGCCGGTGGAGGTGAATCAGGTGCGGATGAAGCTTGCCGCCATGTCGCCGCAGCAGCGCAGCATTATTTCGCAGCTGGAGGTGGGGCAGGTGAGCGAGCCGCTCATCGCGCCCGATAAATTGCGGCTGGTGATGTTGTGCGAAAAAATTGAGCCGCCGCAAAACGCGGTGGATGGCGATGCGGTGCGCCAGCAGCTTTACGCCGAGAAGCTGGAACTCGAAGCGCAAAAGCACCTGCGCAACCTGCGGCGCGATACGTTTGTTGACATTAAGGGGGAGTAGGGAATTGACGATAGTATCGGGCTTCCAGAAGAGCCTATAGCTCCCCCCCTTGAGGGGGAGCTATAGGCTCTGGAAGCACGGCTCCTTCTTCAATTCCTCAATTCCTCATTTCTTCAATTCGTCACCACCATTCACACACCATCCTCATGCTCCTCCCTCCTTTACGCGACGTCATCGAAACTCATGGGCTTTGGGCTAAAAAATCGCTCGGGCAGCATTTCTTGCTCGATCCCAATCTGCTCGCAAAAATCGTGCGGGCGGCGGGCGATATTTCGCATAGCGAAGTGATCGAAATTGGCCCTGGCCCCGGCGGGCTGACGCGGGCCATTCTTGCCGCGAACCCGGTGCATTTAACGGCAGTGGAGAAGGATGCGCGCTGCCTAGCCGCCCTCGCGCCGTTGGTGGAGCATGCGGCAGGCCGCTTCACGGTGATCGAGCAGGATGCGCTGCGGCTTCGCCTGCGTGAGGTGCGGGCCGAATCCGTGGCGGCGGGGCATCCGCGCTATGTGCTCGCCAATCTGCCCTATAATGTGGGCACCGAGCTGATTACCCAATGGATTGAGGAAGTGGCCGAGCATGGGCCTTCGGTGCTTTCCGGCTTCACGGTGATGCTGCAGAAGGAAGTGGCCGAGCGCATGGTGGCGCAAGTGGGGGATGCAGCCTATGGGCGGCTATCGCTTTTGTTGCAGCAATATTGCGACGCAGCCATTTTGTTCGATGTGCCCCCTGCCGCCTTTACGCCGCCGCCGAAGGTGATGTCGAGCATTTTGCGGGCGCGCATTTTACCCACCCCGCGCGAGGATGTGCCGCTTGCGGCCTTGTCGCAGGTGGTGGCGGCAGCGTTCAACCAGCGTCGTAAAATGCTGCGGCAATCGTTGAAGTCGCTCGGGGGAGACCCGCTTGCGCTGTGTGCTGCCGCTGATATTGATCCCACACTACGCGCCGAAGCCTGCGACCTTGCCATGTTCGCGCGGTTGGCGCGCGCCTGGATCGCGGCGCGAGGGTAGTCGTACCCTCGCGCGGTGGCTTTCGCTTATGCAGCGTCTTTTTTGTCTTCGCGCTTGCGGAAGAAGCTTTGCAGCGGCGCAACCGTGAGGCCTCCCGGCGTTTGGATGACGCGGGCGATGGCTTGCGCCATGGCGCGTGCTCCGGCCATGGTGGTGGCGTAGGGGATTTTGCCAAACAGCGCCGTTTTGCGAATGCTCGCCGAATCGGTGATGGCTTGCGCCCCATCCGTTGTGTTGAACACCAGCTGCACGCCACCATCCTTCATGCGGTCGACGATGTGCGGACGGCCCTCATGCACTTTGTTGACGATCTCGACCGGCAGGCCCTGCAATTGCAGATATTCGCCCGTGCCGTGCGTGCAGATGATTTTGAAGCCGACGGTGAGCAGCTCCTGCGCAATCACGGCCGCCATTTGCTTGTCGCGGTCGCGCACCGAGAGGAAGACGGTGCCGGATTTTGGCAGGGTCGATCCCGAGCCGATGAAGCCTTTGCCAAACGCTGCGGCGAAGCTGGTATCGATGCCCATGGTTTCGCCGGTGGATTTCATCTCTGGCCCCAGCAGTACATCCACCCCGGCAAAGCGCGCGAAGGGGAACACCGCTTCTTTCACCGCGATATGGTTGAGCGCTTTCATGTGTGTGCGATCATCCGGCAGATTGAACTCGGCAAGCGTTGCGCCCGCCATCAACCGCGCAGCGATTTTTGCAATCGGGATGCCGGTCGCTTTCGCCACAAATGGCGTGGTGCGGCTGGCGCGCGGGTTGACCTCAAGAATATAGATATCTACGTTAGAAGGGGACCTTGTCCCCTTCGCTTCGCTGACCCCTGCCGCAAGCGGCTCGCTTACGCTACGCAAGGAATCCTCTAAGCCTTTCGCGGCGGCGGCTTTGACGGCGAATTGCACGTTCATCAGCCCACGCACTTTGAGTGCCTTGGCGAGGGCCACCGTCTGCTGGCGCACTTCCTCGACGATTTCATCGGGCAGCGAGTAGGGCGGCAGTGAACAGGCCGAATCGCCGGAGTGAATGCCCGCTTCCTCGATATGCTCCATGATGCCGGCGACGAAGGTCGCGTCGCCATCGCACAGGCAGTCGACATCCAGCTCGATCGCATCCTGAAGATAGGAATCAAGCAGTACGGGCC
>CAZUOS010000230.1:0-3278 GCA_964621415.1 uncultured Azospirillum sp. | reverse complement strand
TACGACGAGCACCTGTTTTTTCTGGAGGTTGACCGTTCGACCGAATCACAGGAGACGCTGGCCATGAAGGCGCACGGCTACCGCGACTATTTCCAGCGCGGGGGCCTGGCGCTGCGCTATGGCTACAAGGCCGAGGACTACAAGAGCTTTGCCTTTCGGGTCTTGATGGTGTTTCGGAATGCCGAGCGGCGCAACAACTGCGCCGAGACTCTGCTGCGGATGAATCCGCCCGTGCTCACCCAGGTGTGGCTGGCGACCCAGGAGGATGTTTTGCGCGACCCGCTGGGCGCGGTATGGATGCGGCCCCAGGACTACCGTGACGCAACCGCAGGAACGGCCTTTGACGTGAGCAGGCCGGTGACGGGCGTGTACCGCAGAAGGCCGGAACGGGAGGTGATGGTTGAGCAGTCGGCGCAGAAAAGGCTATTGTTTTAGGTATCTGAAAGTGTACAATCAGGTATCTAATTTCGGGTGACTGATATGGGCAGAAAAGAGTTAACGGACGATGAGCTTGAGGTGCATCGCAGCGCAATCGCTAGTTCCATTCGCAAGGATTTTTTGAAAAACGATGTCTCCTATCAAGATGCTGGGGAGATGAAATTTCTTGCAGGCTATCGCCGCGAAAGTGACCAGACAAAAACCGAGGTGCGGCGGATTCTGCGGGAAGAGTTCAACGCAAGCGTTGTCTCTGTGGGTGGCAATAAAGTGGCGATTGTCAAACGCCCAGACGCCTGAATGTCTGTATCGTGCGGGCGCTGAAAAGAATTTCAGACAGTGAAGAGGAAAAGGCGCGGTCGCGCCTTTTGGCGTACTTCATTGACAACCCGGAAGCGGTTTTTTACAGCCGTCAGTTGGAGGTTCTCTTTGAGAACGAATTTTTCCATTGGGTGACCAACCGCGCATTGCGGCGGTTGGTCGAAGAGGGGCATGTTCTATCTGAGGCGAGGAAGCTGACTATCGGCTCGGAAATCAAGTTGGTGTGGCACAAGAGTTTTCGCTTTTACAAGCGGGCTGCCAATGATGTTTTTCGCCTGGTTGATATGTACACGAGTGCAGCCACGGACGGCACTTTGGGGATGCAGGGAGAGCATCTTGTGCTTGCTGCATTTGCACGGCGGCAGTACGTCCTTATGGGTGAAGAGGCGAACAATTTTCGGGGTGTTTCGTGGACGGAAACGGGGCACGACCTTGACTTTATTTTTGAGAAAAATGGCGTTGGCTTCGGTGTGGAGGTCAAGAACACCCTGGGCTATATGGACGTGGATGAATTTGTTACCAAGATTCGATTGTCCAGACATCTTGGCATTCGGCCCGTCTTTGCAGTTCGCTTTCTCCCCAAAACCTGGGCCGAGGCGCTGATTCAGTCTGGTGGGTACGCCATGATTATGAAGTACCAGTTCTATCCTTGGACGCACAAGGAGCTTGCTGGCCAGATTCGTGGGGCGCTGCAACTTCCGGTGGATACGCCCAAGAAGATTGAAGACGGCACGATGCAGCGTTTTGAAACGTGGGCCACGTCCCCACCAAGTCGATACGTTGTCACTGACCAGGCTAAGGTTGACCGGCTTCTGGAGCGCATAGCCAATGCAAACAAACCGGGAAGGCGTGGAAATGCGTGAATTTGGAAATGAATTCACATGGCCAGCTTCGTAACTTGTTGATTCATAACGAAGTTTGGCGCACCCCCATGAATACGTATTGTCTATGGACGCGCCCATGAAAAAACGCCACGAACCGCAGTTCATGACGTGAAGGCCCTCAGAAGGGCAAGAGTTTTTTGAGTTCGCCTTCGGTGAAGTCCGTGGGCTGTCGCCCGTCGGCGATCACCAAGCGAACGAGGCGCGACGTGGCCAGCATGGCCAGCGTGTCCTTGGCACACTTGATCCCGGCAGTGTCGCCATCGGCAAAGTACCAAATGCGCCCCTTGGGTTTGCTGCGCTCCAGGATGAGGGCTGCCTGGGTGTCGGAGCAGTCCGACCCCATCAAGCCGACGGTGTTGTGATAGCCGTGTTGCCACAGCCACCACAGGGCGGTGAAGCCTTCGACCACCACCAGGTCATTGACGGGCTTTGAAATGGCATGGCCGTTGTAGAGAAACGCGCTTTTGTGGAATTCGTGGCGAACCCCTTTGGCCTCACGCACACCGGGAAATTTGTAGCGCGGGTTTTCGGCGTTGATGGCCCTGTCGTCAACGACGCGGCCAGCGTAGCCGACCAGTGCGGCGTTGTTGTCGTAGAGCGGAATGGCAACCCGTCCCTTCATCAATCCCCGCTGGCAAAAGCCGACGCCAAAGTGCGCGACGGTTTCCGGGGTGAAGCCGCGTTCAAGCAGGTAGGGATGGTTTGAATCGAGTTCCTTCAGTTCAAACTCCAGCGGTGCATTTACAGTGACGGGCAGGCCCGGCGGGTCAGGTGCATCCACGGTGTTCGTGCTGCTGGCTTCGGCACGTTTGGCGGTGGGCGGTTCAGGCGTTTGCGCCTGTCCCCCGTTCCAAGCCGCATCGAGCATCAAGGCGACCTGGCGAAACTGCTGACCGTCTTCAGGATTCAAGCCTTCCATGCGCGTGGCAAATTCGATGATGTTGCCGCTGCACCCGCATCCGAAACATTGCCATATGCCCTTATCGAGTTGCGCGGAAAACGAGGGTGAGCGGGCTTTTCCCTCTTTGCCTTTGTGTGTCGGCAGCGGGCAGTAGCCCGACGCCTGGCCACCGGCTTTTTCCGTGAGTTCGACACGGTAGTGTTTCAGAATTGCCCGGAAATCGAGACGGGCGCGAAGCTCCTTGAAGTTGACGAATTGACCCATTGCGGGACTCCTATCGCAGTGTGAAAGAACAAATGGCCAGCAAGCTGGCCCCTATTCACAAAAGCAAATCGGAGGGCATGGTGTCAATCGCGGGCTGTGGATAACGGCATTGACGGATTTTTATGCCGTGGTACTCTGAATCAGAGGCACGCCGCTTTCTGTGGGCAGGCTGGAGCCAAGTCAAGCACGGTGCTTGAAGGCTCCATCTGTTCATTGGAGGCGAACGTGAGCGAAACACACGATAGATTGCTGGATGAGTACCTTGTGCAGTCGATGACATCGCCGGAGTTCTGGCGGATGGTCAAACGGGCGCAAGAAATGCACCAAGCGGGTTATGTGCAGTCAGCCGCTTTGAAAATGCAGGCGGCGTTGATGGCGGCACAGAATCATGCGGACAACAAACTTCACTTTGGTGAGTTTGGCAACTACGTTGGAGACAACGGCGAATGCAAGGGATGGATGGACGACAAGCC
>CAZUOS010000229.1:0-3296 GCA_964621415.1 uncultured Azospirillum sp. | reverse complement strand
TGCCGATCGGTGCTAAAGGATTCCAGTGCTGTCACTCTGCGGCCTGTGCGCAAGATGGCACATCAGCATGTTCTGCAATGATCGAGATTCAACAGGGAAATCTGGTGCGATGACAGGAATGACATTAAGCAACAATAGCATTGATATTTAATGTTAATTTATAATTAGACTGTTGAGATACCCCCAAAGATACCCCCTAGCTATAAAATCACCTGCTTTAGCGTTTGCTGCTGTTCGCTGATAACCATCAGGCACCGCTGCACATTGGATAGCAGAATAAGCCAGCCTAGGGAATCTACATTTTTATAACGAGAGATGATGATGCTGGGGCTGACCCGACTGCGACCAGCCCCATCATCTGACTATTCACTCTCTCACTCAGCAGAGCGAATCAATCCTCATGCCGAAGGGATACCATGATATTTCAGAAAAACGAAGCAAACAAGAAGGAGATAGTGCACAAAAAAGTGGGAAATATTTTTAGTTATGCATAACTATTTCAATACCGAAGCCTTAATTCACATCTAGCAATTGCTTGGAAAATTTTGCGATAACTCTTCTATACTCCAAATTTGCTAAGTTAGCATTAGCACCCAATCATCGCACCGCTTTTAGTAATTGTGCAAGTGTTTCCCTCACTATCCTTTGTATGGCATCCGCCAGCATCGCACCACGAGCGTATGCTATACTCGTTACCATCGCTGTCTTGGGAATAAACTTCATTAACGCCATTGGGCAATTTTCTATGACCTGAGCGCACGCTGTACTCGTTGCCATCGCTGTCCTTAGAATAGACCTCTTTTGCACCATCTGGTAATTTTCTGTGACCTGAACGCACCTCATAATTATTGCCTTGCGTATCGTAGCTACGCACAACAGATTCCCCGTTGGTATCCTTATAGGAGTCGCTACAAACCTTGTAATCTGAATTGCCAGTGCATTTGGCAAGTGCAAGCGGTGGCATAAAGAATGCCACCAAGGATAATGCAATTACATACAATCTAACTATCATAACGCCGTCCGTCCGTAGAGATTAGGTATAGCGTTTCACTGTATGGAAGGCGCATATAGATTTCAGCGTTATTGATGATGGTTGCCATAAAAACCCCTCGACAAAGCAAGCTAACCCCACTTTGAGTGCGCTCACACATCGCGTCAGCACTATCTATAAAATTTAGTCTGGGCATTTTTGCAATAATCAGTGTTTTTCCTTCTGGGACAGCCCCTATTGGGGCAACAACAAAAATCGTGCACTGAGTGTAAAGCGCAACCAGTGCGCCAACAAAAAGTGCCGCTGAAGAAAACAACAACTTTTTCTTATTGCTCCACGCACTCACAACGAGCCCTCCATTAGTATCGGCGATTATTGTATGCGATAGCCCTTCGCTTCCATACATTGATGCTCCAGTAAGGCTGACTGCATGCCCGCACCGACAGGATTGCCCTGTATGGAGGCTGTTGCAGCACTGGCTTCATATTTACAGCGCGCCTTTTCTTGTATTGCATCAGCTTCTGTTGCCCCATATTTGACCCATTTTGGCGCAGCACACCCTGAAACTACCAACAAAGAAAATAGAAAAAATCTTTTCACAAAAACCCCTCTCGTAATGGTGGCCAAGGAGTTTGAAAACCTTCTGAAAGAGAGGTCGCGCATGTCTTTAGGCTACTTCACCCTGAACATACACATGCGCCTCCTCGACCATACGGAAGAGGAGTGCTTGCGGTGCACTAAGACCGCTTTCAGAAGGGGTTTCAAAGCCCCGCCAATTCTATCGAATCAGCGGGCGCAGGTTATGCAGCTTTCAGGTAAAGGGCAAGGATTAAGAAAAGTTGCGCGAAACTTTATATAGTGAGGTCAGAAGCCATTTAATCTGAGCATCTGTTAAACTATCGCCACCCACATCATTTTTTACCCACTCGCGCACGAGGTCATCCTCGTTTTTAACTTCCAGCCACGAGCGTATGGCTCCCACGCGAAAGTAGTTCTTGTTACCCCTACGCTTAGGTGAACGGGGTTCGGGCTTCAAGATGCCACGGACAACCCAGTTATTGATTGTCTGCAAGTGAACCCCTAGCACCTTGGCGAGTTCCGCGCTGCTTACATATTCCCACGGTGCGCGTGGCGGGATGACGCTCCAATCAGAACATAATGAGGATGGTTGCAGTTTTTTCATAAGGAAATTTTAACACAATCGACCATCATATTTAATCTATTTCCACAATGGTAGCGCCCCTGAAGGGGCTTGCCGGTAGCAGGTGTTCCCCTATAGGGGTGGCGAACCGGCAACGAGGTTTTCTGCACCATTGTGAAGATTCTGCCAGCTATTTCCTGCCGGTGCTGGCAGGGTTTTACGCAAGTCTGTGTCTGCCTGCCTTGCCGGTGATTTTGTGACCTCATCTGGCACACCGGCATCTTCCCAGTATATCGTATACAAACTGCCTGACTTTTTCATGTAAAGACGCACGCCCGCATACGAGATACCCTTACCAAGCAACTGTTTTTCAGTTCGCCCCTGCAATGTGCTGCGTACTGTTGTTACATTCCCCAAGGAAGCTTTGGCTTCAATCATGGCACTTATAAAGGCTTCACGCTTCATTCTACCCTCGTCACGGAGTTTGCTGAAGGCATTGTGAGTTAAAACTTTTGAAATGAATAATTCGGCTTCAGTAGATTTGCCCACCGCCAGAGCGTTCTGTAGATGATTTGCCACCCTTAACACACCTACCGTCTCACCATTCGCTAAGGCTACCCCTTCACGTCGATACCACATGGCTTTATTCGATTTGAGCGCCATGTTTGCTTTCGCATCGTCAAAGCGGATGTATAAGTGTCGTTCATCATCTGCAACACCATAGGTTTTTGCATCTTCGGCTGACATATCGTAAAGAGTGCAGACGATTCGAGCTGCCCCGATTAGGGACGATGCACCACGCCCACTATCCATGTTACCAGCATGGCCAACTGACGATTGCCCCTGCTGTTTTCTGGTATGATGTATCATGCATATTGCGCAATCGGCTTGCTGCGCCACTTCACGGTACATACGGACAACCTCATTAATTTGACGGTTATCGTTCTCGTCAGCTTCATGCGTTTCAAGAAATGGGTCAACGAATAGCGCCGTAATTTTATGCTGCTTACAATATGCAATCAAATCATCTTTGTGATGTGCAGCCAGCTCCTTTTCCTTATTGCGCCTCGCTATAATGAACTGCTGAGTTGCACCGGATTGCAGGAAGTACCGTACATCCAGTTCCGCAAGGCTAATTATACGGAACTTTTTAATGGCGCCGAG
>CAZUOS010000228.1:0-3297 GCA_964621415.1 uncultured Azospirillum sp. | reverse complement strand
GCAAGTCGCGTATCGAACCGGCATCGTCATACTTAACAAATAGTCCGTCAAACCCGGTTCGTCCAACCTGACCATCGACCGCCTTCCAACCCGAGTTTTCATAGAAGCGAAGCATCAATCTCTCATTGATCTCACCGACCGCATGATTTACTTGGGTCGGTCCAAGATTCGGATTTCGCGCGAGTACCTCGGCGTGAGTATCCGAATTCTTCGCTATTGAGTAGACAGTTTCGGGTTTGCATTGCGCCTTCTTCAGGCATTTCAGGAGCAGTTCATCCCCTCTCCACATACTAGAGAACGGGCCGGATAACTCAATTGCCTTGATGGTATCCAGCCTGCTTTCATTCTGCGCAAGATCCAGCAGGCCGGCGACATTCTCGGACTTGGTTGCATAGCGCAAATCCTTGACTGCCAGCGACGAGATAGAAGCCCCCGATTTCGTGTAGTTGCCGGCCTTGAACGTCAGAATCGACTTCGTGGCCACCGCTCCTCCCCCAGCAAGACTGTTGGCCGAGATCGCCAAGGAAGCCACCAAAAGTAGCAGCCTAAACACAGCGGCCCATATATTGAGCACAAATCACCTCTCTGGCACGACCATCCTTTGCCTTCTTCAGAATCTTGTCGATGATCGCTTGTGCCTCATCACTCCGTCCCTGCCCGAAAAACGCATTGGCTAGTCCGGTCTGGAGCATGCTTTCGAACTTTTTGTTGAGCCCGTACTTTTCCCAGACTGACCTGGCGTCAAGCGCATTCTTGAACTGGGTTTCCGCCAGGCCGTAGTCTTTGTTGATCAGCGCCAGTGTTCCAACCCGGTAATACAGAGAGACCATGCTGAAGGGGGTTACATACTTCTCACTATCGAAATTCTTCTCTGCTCGCGCAACGATATCAAGAACCTCATTTTTGTTCGCATTAAAACCTTGATGACCAAGAATATTCACTCTGAGAATTGAGGGTTCTATTGCATACGGATCATGCATCGATGACTTCTCTAACAGATCCTTGGCGCTGTCGATCTTGCGTCTTTGAATCTGCGCGACTGCTTGAAGGTAATAGACATAGCCGGCATCTTTCGCGTTGTCGGTTACCATCTTTGCCATCAGTTTTTCAAACACATCAGATTTGCCAAGGTTCTTCGCGAGCACGGACAGTAGTACGATATCCTCAGGTGGTTCGTTTTTCTTGATGGCGTCACTCGCTCTAGACGCAACCAGCTTCTCGAGTTGTGCTCGCTCATTCTTCGTCTCACGCAGCTTCGCTTCTGCTTTGTTGAGCTTTTCTTTAGCTTTCTCTTTGTTCAGGCTCATTCCTTCTTTCTGAGCCTTGCGCTGGTCTTCGTAGAGCTCGTCGATTTTTTCACCTAGCTCTCGCTCATCCTTTCCCAACTTTCGCAACTTCTCGGCTTGTTTCCTCAGATCCTTCGAGCCAATGCCTCGTGGTATCGGAAGGGCAACTTGGTAATTCAATGTCTTGGTTTCGGGGCCAGCGACAACTGCTACCCCATCCAGCATGCTTGCGGAAACTGAAGTGATTGCAAGCGCCTTCTGGGTTGCCGTCAGAGTTGAGAATCCCGCACCGCCGCCGATGGTGGCCATGGAAATACCATTGAGCATCGCAGCACCAAGCATGGCATTGCCGCCGAAGACGCTACCTATTGTCGAAAGGCCTGCCATGTATGAACCGGCACCACCCCCGCCCACCCAGCTTGCAACGGTACTCACACCAGTTAATGCAGTGGGGGCACCCGCTCCTGCCGTGGCGTAAGACACAGCCCCGCCTACAACGACCGTCGTGCCTAATACAACGAGTCCGAACGACTTTTTTTCATAAAATTTCTTGTCGAACACATCGCTGAACCCCAGCTTTAAAGCTGGAGCATGGTCAATGACTGCCAGCTTCTCTGCTGCTGCGCAATTTGACGCAAGCATTAGTGTGAAAAAGATTGCTGGGACAGCGCACTTCGAAATGCTTTCGATAGTTCTACTCGCCATAGAAACAGAGAAGGTTCGATTTATTAAGGGAATATTGTCTTACGAAAATATGATGAAGGAGACTACGTTTAGTCCTTTTGCATCACGAATTCAGGAGATCTAATCTATAGTCTTTTGTGGAGTGACAGGTCGCATCGTCGGCACTCCACTATGTTTCGATTTTCAGTCTCTGATCAATTTCCCTGCGGCCAAATATATGCAGGTGCGTGATAATCCCGCACTGTCGAACCGGGAAGCGTCGAGTGTGTTGTTCCGTCTTTTGTGACATAGGCAGGCGCACGATGGTCTCGTGTTGAAGACCCCGGCAGTGTCTGATAGGTCGTATCACCTTTCGTGATGAAGGCGGGAGCTTGGTAGTCACGAACTGTCGAACCCGGAAGCGTCCTGTAGGTCGTATCACCCTTCGTCACGTAACTCGGGGCGCGGTAATCCCTCATCGAAGAACCCGGAAGGGTCTGGTAGGTCACATTCCCTTTGGTCACGTAGCTGGGGGTCGAATAATCCCGGATGGTAGAACCGGGAAGTGTTTGATACCGCGTGGTCCCATTGTCCTTTGCTGACGCCCCTCCTACTGCCATGAGCAGCAATCCGATCAGCAAAGTCCTCACCAGAATTCGGTTCCTCATACTTCCTCCTAATCAGCGCCCCGCTTAAGGTATTCCATCATCCCCCGCTCCATATCGTGCTGAAGTTGCTCGGGGCTGATGATGCGGATATGCGGCAGCCAATATCTAACAATGGGCAGCACCTGATTTGGATGACCGACTTTGGCGGAAATCAGGAGTCCGCCATCCTCCAGCTCCTTCTCGACCACCTGATTGGCAATCAGTTTGCGCCGCTTGAAGTAGCCGGAAACCTCCCGGCTCACCTTCATTACCACTTCCTGCTTTTCCTCCGACAACCAGATGCCATCTTCCGAGAGCAACTGGTGATCTATTGCTTCAATCCAATCGAAGGACACATCAGAGATGCGGAGTTGCTCGATCTTGGTAAAGCTAAAGGCTTTGAGCTTGTCGGCATCCACGGCCGCGAGATACCAGATGCCCTTGTTGTTGATCAATTTGTACGGAGCGATGCCGGAGTAACTTTTTCTCTGTCCATCGGCCTTCTCGTAGCCGAAGGAGATTTGCTTGCGGGCAATGATCGCTTTTTCGAGCTCCCGGAAGACCTGCTCTTTGCCGCCCAAATTCTCGTAGTGGTGTCCTTTGACAAGCAGGGCCGACTGCATACGGGTATCAAAGATATCGCGCAAAAACTCATCCGACAGGGATGGAAATAATCCTCCGATCCCGGCGAGACCAGCGAA
>CAZUOS010000227.1:0-3305 GCA_964621415.1 uncultured Azospirillum sp. | reverse complement strand
TGGTTGGCGTGAATGGTGGTGAGCGATCCCTCATGGCCGGTATTCATCGCCTGCATCATGTCGAACGCTTCGGCACCCCGCACCTCGCCGACGAGAATCCGATCCGGCCGCATGCGCAGCGCGTTTTTCACCAGGTCACGAATCGTCACTTCCTGCTCGTTCACATCGGTGCGCACGGGGCGTGTCTCCAGTCGCACCACGTGCGGCTGTTGCAACTTCAATTCCGCCGCGTCCTCGATCGTTACAATCCGTTCGTCGAAATGAATATGCTCCGACAGCGCGTTGAGCAGCGTGGTTTTCCCCGCGCCCGTCCCGCCCGTGATCATGATGTTCAGACGACATTTCGCCGCTACCTTCAACATCTCGGAAAGCGCTTTGCTGGTGTTGGCCCGTTCGGCCATATGGTCGAGCGTGATGCTGCTACGGGCGAACTTACGAATGGAAATCGCCGTGCCATCCACCGCCAGCGGCGGCACCACCACGTTCACACGGCTGCCATCTGGCAGGCGCGCATCGAGCAACGGTTTGCCACTGCTCACCTCACGCCCCACATTCTCGGCAATCGCCTGGGCGATGGCGAACACCTCCGCATCGGCGGGGAAGGTCACCGCCGTTTTCTCGAGCCTGCCTGCCCGTTCCACAAACACATTTTGTGGCCCGTTAATCAGAATATCGTTGATGGTTTCATCCGCCAACAGGGCCTGAATCGGCGCCAGCACCGCCAGCGCATCGGCCAGCGACTTGCCCTGCTGCACGAGCGAAGCGGCAGGCGCAGTCGTCGCCATCGCTACACTGGCACCACCACCGGTCAACGCCGCTAACTGGCGCTCCAGCGCCGCAATGCGAAGGGAGAGATCTTCTGTCATGCCGTTATTTCTATCAATCTATCGCGAGAAGGGAAAGCAGAAAGGTCACCGCATCCCACGCATCATGCCGCTGGCGCGCGCAGCATCCATAATCAGCGGATGACGCGGCGCGCCATTTGCCCAGCGGAAATGCCCCTGACGATCGGTCGTCGCCTCGGTATAGGTCACCAGATCCTGCATGATAATCATCTCGCCTTCCATGCCGGATACTTCGCTCACATACATCACGCGGCGCGTGCCATCCTTACAGCGCGCCATGTTGATGATGAGATGCACCGTGCTCGCGATCTGCTGCCGCACGAGACGCACCGAAAGCTGCGGCATCGCAATCGAAACCATAGTTTCCAGGCGCGACAGCGCATCGCGCGGGGTGTTGGCATGCAGCGTGGTCATCGACCCATCATGGCCGGTATTCATCGCCTGAAGCACATCGAGCGCCTCGGCCCCGCGCGATTCACCCACGATAATCCGATCCGGCCGCATGCGCAGCGCATTCTTCACCAAATCACGAATCGTCACCGCATGATGCAGCTGATCCGCCGTCACCGCATTCTTCGCCTCCAGTCGCACCACGTGCGGCTGCTGCAAGCGCAGCTCGGCCGAGTCCTCGATCGTCACGATCCGTTCGTTCGGCGAAATACAACCCGAAAGCGCGTTCAGCACCGTCGTCTTCCCCGATCCCGTGCCCCCGCACACAATCACGTTCAAGCGCGAGGCACAGCACATGCTCAGGAACTTCGCCAGCTCCGGCGTCATCTGCCCACGTTCCACCATCGTCTCGAGCTTGATCTGATGTTTCGGGAACTTACGAATCGACATGCTCACGCCATCAATCGCCATCGGCGGTGCGATAATATTCACCCGCGTACCATCCGGCAGACGCGTATCCACCATCGGGCGCTCATACGACAAATGCTGCCCCACCGAATCCACAATACGCTCGGCAACGTCCCACACGTCATCGTTCGAGGCAAACTTCACCCCCGAATCTTCCATCTTCCCCGCACGGTCGATGTAAATACTGTGTGTGCCATTCACCATGATGTCGCCAATCGCATCATCATGCATAAACTGGCTCAGCAGGCCGAGGTCGGGCATATCCCCCCCCGTCACTGCCATGGGGCGCTTCGCTGCGCGCGCGCTCACCTCCGGCTCGGCAGGCACCGCCGCCACGGGTGGTGTCACCACCTGATGCAAGGCCCCCACAATATCCGCCACACGTGCACCGCCCAGCGGCTGCGATGCCGCCACAAAGCCCCCCTGCCCCGGCGTACGCTGCGCCTCGTCCGAATCGGCAAGCGCATGATACCGTTGCAGCCATTGCTCGTCGTTGCTTTGCATGGCACCGATAGGATAATTCATAACCGCCTCACACATGGGTTCTCCTGCGATTATGCCTGCAAATGTTAAACGAATAGTTAACGCGGCCGCGCCTATCGCCCTCCCGCCCATTATCGGATGAGACGCCCATCATCTCATCTACTTACATACACTATCGGTATGGCCCCATCTGTTAATCGGCGTGGCGCACGACAAACCTCTGCACGGGCATATACACGGGCATATAGCCGTTACTTATTCACAATAAATAGCACTGTATTTCAGATAGATAAAAAATCACGAGATTTTCTTCCCCACCATCACCACGAGGCACTTGACGCCGCCCACAGATTCCCCTAAACGGTGCGCCTCATTTCCCGCGTGGGGGCGTAGCTCAGTTGGTAGAGCGTCTGCTTTGCAAGCAGAATGTCGCAGGTTCGATTCCTGTCGCCTCCACCATTCCCCACTTTGGGGTAGTTAATCCCCTTGAAACCGCGAATGGCAGCGCGTAAGCGGCGGTTTGAAAACCCTCGTTTCGGCGGTATGGCAGTTGGCGGGAAAAGGCCAGCTTGAGCAGTAATTTCTTGTCCTCAATATCCTCCGAAACCCAAAGTTTCTGCGGGCTTGACAGGAACTCAAAGGCGGTTTGAAAGGTCGTATCGAAATCCGTGGGGGTTTCGTCCATTGCCAGCAGCCGTTCGGTCAACTCGGCTTTCTCCGTCTCCAATTTCCCGACCTTCCTCTCGTAGGCTTTGATGACCGCGTTGCTTTCGGCAGCCAGAATCCGGTCAAGGAATTGTCCCATCTCCCCCTCGATGGTTTGAATACGATCCTGCATGGTCTTTGCCTGATCGCCGCGATTGCAGAACTGATCGTCCCATGCCGTTTTCACGAGGTCGCGCATCATCTCGACCAGCTTTGGCGCTGGGGTCATGCCAGCGATAATCGTCTTGAATTCCCCCTCTATCGTTTCGCGGCGGATGGATTTCTTGCATTCGGGGCAATCGGGATTGCGGCACAAGTAGTATGCATATTTCTCTGTGCGGCCAGTTGACCAGCAAGCAGTCATGGGACGACCGCAACTGTGACAGACCACAAACCCTCGCAGCGGGAAATCCA
>CAZUOS010000226.1:0-3329 GCA_964621415.1 uncultured Azospirillum sp. | reverse complement strand
TCCTCAATTCCCCCTGCCGCGCAGGTAGCGATCGAAAATACTGCGGCGCTCTTCGGGGCTGAGGTTGCCTTGCATCATCTCGTAGCTATATTTATACCAGTCCGATCCCGGATAGTTATAGCCCAGCACGGCGGCATATTTCTTCGCTTCCTCGACCACGCCCAGGCGCAGATAGCATTCTACCAACCGGTGCAGCGCCTCGGGTGCGTGGCTGGTGGTCTGATACTGTTCCACCACTTGCTTGAAGCGGTTGATCGCCGCCACATAATCCATGTGCCGCAGATAATAGCGGCCGATCTCCATCTCCTTACCCGCGAGGTGATCGCTCACCAGGTCGAGCTTCACCTGCGCATCGCGGGCATAGTCGGTGTGGGGGTAGCGTGCCACCACGTCGCGCAGCGCGTCGCGCGATCTTTCGCTCATTTTCTGGTCGCGCTTCACGTCCGAAATCTGGGTGTAATAGGTCATCGCCGTGAGGTAATAGGCGTAGGGCGTGCTGGGATGCGTGGGGTGCAGCTTCACAAAGCGGTCGAGGATGACGATGCCATCATCGAACTGGCCACCGCGATAGGCCGAATAGGCGGCCAGAATCTCGGCGCGTGCCGCCCATTCCGAATAGGGATATTGGCGCTCCACCTCCTCGAACTGGTCGATCGCGGCACGGTAGGAGCCGCGGTTGAACGTGGCAAAGGCTTTGTCGTAGAGCACGTCGAGCGGTTCGTTCTTCTCGGCGATTTCGTCCAGCTCCTTGTCGGTCGAGCTGCACGACGCAAGCGTGAGCGCCAGCATCAGCGCTAACGCCACCTTATACCGTCGGGATGGAAATCTGCTCATGCAGTGCTTATAACAGGGATGTTGCCCGGCGCAAGAAATAGCGTGTCGTTCGGCAGCGTTATTCCGTGCGCAGCGGATGCACCTACGCCACCAGATGCTCGGCCATCTCGGCGCGCTCTACCTGCATCGGGGCCTCGACTTCGATGCCACCGACGATCTGGTAGTTGCTGGCATCCGCAAAAATGGCGCGCAGCAGCTTGTTGTTGATGCCATGGCCGGGACGCACCGTCTCGACCGCGCCCATCAACTGCCCACCGGCGAGGAAATAATCGCCGACGCAATCGAGCGCTTTGTGGCGCACGAATTCATCCGCATAGCGCAGGCCGCCTTCATTCAGGATGTCTTCCTCGCCCACCACAATGGCGTTATGCAGCGACCCGCCGAGCGCAAGGCCCATGCTGCGCATTTTCTCGACCTCGGCAGCGAAGCCGAAGGTGCGCGCGCGTGACAGCGCCTGACGGAAGGTGGTTTCCGAGAAATCGTACTGCGCGCGCTGCGTGTCGATCAGCTTATGGTTAAACGCAATCTCGATATCGAGGGTGAAATGGCGGCTGGGACGAATCACCGCGCTCGAGCGGCCATCCTCCACGCGCACTTCTTTTAAAATCTCGATCCCACGCTGGGCAGCGCGCTGTTGCACGCGGCCCGCGCATTCGAGCAGGAAGGTGAACGGCTCGGCCGAGCCGTCCATAATCGGCACTTCCGGCCCATCCAGCTCGATACGGGCATTATCAACCCCCGCGCCGTAGAGCGCCGCCATGAGGTGTTCAATCGTCGAGACCGTGACGCCATGCGCGTTGGCAATGGTGGTGCCGAGCGTGGTTTCGACCACCGCATCGAAGCGGGCGGGCACCACGTTGCGGCCCGCCTCGATATCCTTACGGATGAAGGCAATGCCGGTGTTCGCGGGCGCCGGGCGGATGGTCATGTTCACCATGTCGCCGCTATGCAGCGAAACGCCGATGCAGCTTACTTCGGCCGCCACTGTGTGCTGGCAGCGGGTTTCTTCATCCAGGATGTGTGCGGAGAGGGTCTCGGTCATGGGTTTGCCTTTCTTATGGGTACAAGATACCCTTGTTTTTCACCCTACATAAGCCACAGCATATTCCATGCCGCAACGCACAGTTTGTAACCGATTGTTACAAAGAAATAGGGCAAAAAAACAAAGGGAAGCTGGAAGACATTCCACGAACGCACACCGTAACGGAACCTGCGCGATGGGGATTGACTGTGGGGCGTAAAGCCGCTATTATGTACGCACTTGCAGCGCTGGTGGTTAATTTCCGTCGGCTGTCTGTTCCCCTGATGGGGTGTTTTCGCCAGGGGAACCTTCGGGTTCCCCTTGGTTTTAGGAACATCGCGGAAGCCACGCGTACAGTTTCGTCAGGATCCGCTCAAACTCTGCCTCCGGCAAACGCAGCACGGTTCGCCCGGTGGGCGAGAGGCGGCTGGTGGCGACGGTCATTAGGTGATTGCACACCACCCACCCCTGTTGCGCGGTGGGCGAGAGCGACAGGGGCATCGCCCAAGGATTTTCTGGCTGCTCGGTCGTGGTGACGGGCAGCACAGTGCAATGCCCGTGCAATGTGTTCCGATAGGAAATAATTACCACTGGCCGTGTTTTATGAAACTCTGGAAGTTGCGCTTCGTTCCACAAATCGCACCAGTAGATCTGACGAATCGCAGGAGCAGCCGTAATCCTCGGCGGCACTTTCGGTGGCCGAGCATCGGGACGCTGCGCCACGACTAGTCCTCAACTTCGATATTCTCTTCGACGAAGCTCATGCCGAGGCCCGCGCTTTGCTGGTCGCTATAGTGGCTGTCGGCGCTGAATTCGCCGCCCATTTCCTGTGCCGCGAGCTGTTGAAAGCCACCGGCGGTTTCGTCCTCGATCACGTCGTTCGGGTCAAAGCCCACTTTCTTCTGGAAGTGCGAGACGATTTCTTCCTCGACCAAGCGCGGGTCGATGGTTTTATCGGCGATTTCGCGCAGCGAAACCACGCTGTCCTTGTCGTTGTCGCGGTCGATTGTCAGCGGCATGCCGGAGCTGATTTGCTTGGCGCGCTGAGCGGCCGTAACCACCAGATCGAAACGGTTGGGGATGATTTGGATGCAGTCTTCGACAGTGACGCGCGCCATGGAATCTCCGAACATGAAAGCAGTTGAGGGCAGGGTTTCTAGGGTATTTTGTGCCCCGATGCAAGCCTTTTGCTTGTTTTGGCTCGGCAGACGGGTTAAACCGCCCCCATGCGCGCCACTTTCCTTGCTTTTATTCTGTTGACGCTGCCCCTGATGGCCCAGGCGGGTGCCTGGTTGCAACCGGCGGGGCATGGCTATCGGGCCTTGCAGGCGGGATGGTATGAAAACGCCCATTATTTCGACCGCAACAGCGACCTGCACGCGCAAGCCACCTACCGCAAGCAGGAATTGCTGCCCTACCTTGAATATGGGGTGAATGCGCATCTCACCCTTGGCGGCACGGGGGCGCTGGCGTA
>CAZUOS010000225.1:0-3351 GCA_964621415.1 uncultured Azospirillum sp. | reverse complement strand
GCTCAGCTCGCCCGCTTCGTCGATCCGGATTTGCAGGCGCTGCGCGATGGTTTCTTTTGATTGTGGAGCGATGAAGATACCACATACCTGCTTGGGGTAAGCCGCTTGAAACGCGCGCAACCCGTCGAGGTTCACATCCGCGATGAGCTGCTTGCCTGCGTGTAGGGCACGCAGCAGTTGCGCTTTCGGTGTTCCGTAGGAGTTACCATAAAAATCAACGGATTCAAAGAGTGTCGTCCCTTCGGTTTTGATGCGCGCAAACTCGGCGTTGGCTTTTATTTGGGCGGCGTTGATCTCCTCGGGCGTGAAGGAGGAAAGCTGCTCGGCGGTGATTTTTTCTTGGCGAGTGATCCGGCGTTTTCCCTGCCCATCGGTAAGATATTTCAGGATGAGGAAGTGATAATCCTTGCCATCCACCTCTCCCGCGCGGGGCATGCGCGTGGTGTAGGAGACCAGAAATTCGCGGTTGGAATCAGCCCCGAGCAATTGGTCGCGCTGGGTTGATTTTCCGCAGCCCGAAGGGCCAGAGAGCACGATAATTCTCGGTGCAACCCGCGCTTCCGTCACCTGCGAGCCTGGCGTTTCGTCCGGGGCAGGGCATGGCGGGGCGGGTGGGGCGGTGGCGCTCATACGGTGGATTCCTCACCGCCCATGCTAGCAGTTCGGCGGGGTTTGCGTATGACAATTATGTGAAATCTCCGGGCTGGGGTAAAATCCACCGCCAAGCATTGCTTGACGCAGGGCAGGGAATCCGTAAGTTCGGCACGATTTCTTCGACAACCGCACATGCTGCATGTGACATAGAAAAGACGCGATCATGGCCCATTTCACCAAACCCACCCGTCGCAATGCGGGGCAGCGCATTGCCTACACCAACGCACGGCTGATCGACCCGGAATCGGGCCTCGATGCCACGGGCGCGCTCCTCACCGAGGGCAGCACCATCGCAGATTTTGGGCCGCAGCTCTTTGCCGATGGATCGGTGCCCGAGGGGGTCGCGGTGGTGGATTGTGGCGGCCACGTGCTCTGCCCCGGCCTGCTCGATATTCAGGTGCATTTTCGCGAGCCTGGGCAGGAATATAAGGAGACGATCGAGACCGGCTCGATGGCGGCGGCCGCAGGCGGCGTCACCACCGTCGCCACCATGCCGAACACCAAGCCCGTGGTGGATGATGTGACCGTGCTCGCCTTCCTCAACAAGCGCGCGGCGGAAACGGGCTATGTGAACATCCGCCCCTATGCTGCCATCACCAAAGGCCAGAAGGGCGAAGAACTCACCGAAATGGCCATGCTGGTGGAGGCCGGGGCCTGCGGCTTTACGGATGATGGCCTGCCGGTGATGAACGCGCAGGTGATGCGCCAAGCCCTCACCATGGGCCGCGCGCTCGGCGTGCCGATTGCCCAACATGCGGAGGATCATAATCTCAGCTGCGGCGGCTGCATGAACGAAGGCTGGGTGGCCACCAAGCTCGGCCTCAAGGGCATTCCGAATGTGAGCGAGGCGGTGATTGTCGCGCGCGATATCCTGCTCGCGGAGCTGACGCAAGCGCATTACCACGTACTGCATATTTCAACGCGCGAGGCGGTGGAGCTGGTGCGCTGGGGCAAGGCGAAGGGCATCAACGTCACGGCCGAGGTCGCGCCGCATCACTTCACCCTGACGGATGAGGCGGTGATGGAATATCGCACCTTCAGCAAAATGAATCCCCCCTTACGCGCCGAGAAAGATCGGCTGGCGCTGATCGAGGGCTTGGCGGACGGCACGATTGACGCCATCGCTACCGACCATGCGCCGCACGACGCCGAATCCAAACGCGTGCCGATGGATGTGGCGAGCTTCGGAATTGTTGGGCTCGAGACGATGCTGTCGCTGTCGCTGTCGCTCGTGCATCAGGGCCTCGTGCCGCTGCGCGATGTGCTGGCGAGCATGACCTATAAAGCCGCCGATATCATCCACGCCAACGCGGGCCGCCTGAAAATCGGCGCTCCGGCCGACCTCGCACTCATCGATCTCACGCATGATTGGACGGTGACGAACGACACATTGCACAGCAAATCCAAAAACTCGCCGTTCGATGGCTTGCGTACCAAAGGCCGCGCCGTGCGCACGGTGGTGGGCGGGGAGTGTGTGTTTGTGATTTGATATTGATTTTTCATTGAAAACCAGCTAGTATTACTTTGTAATACTTTGTCGGAGCCTGCTATGCAGATGACCACCCATCTCACCTCAAAAGGCCAGATGACGATTCCGAAGTTGTTTCGTGAAGCGATTGGCGTGGCGCCGAACGAAGCCATAGAGATGAATCTTGAGGGGGATCGCATCATCATTCGTCGTAAAGAGGAAAAGAAGAACCGAAGCGAGGACTTCGAAGAAATCCTTCGCAAAGTGCGCGCGCTGAGCGACATTGATCTCTCGACCGAGGAAATCATGTGCATGACGCGCGGTAATGACTGGAACAGCGCTACGCCGCATGACTAAACGCGCGGTTCTCATTGATAGTAATGTCCTCATCGACCTGATCAGAGAAGCGGGCCCGTGGACGACGTGGTCGGCCGCACAAATACATCGCCTCAGCGCAACGCACACGCTGGTTATCAACCCGATGATTTACGCGGAGGTTTCTTACCGGTTCTCGGATGAGGCCGCGCTGGCACAAGCCCTCGATGCACTGAAAATCGAACCCATCTTCATGCCCTTCGCTGCCGCGTTCCTTGCCGCCAAATGCCACAAGCGTTACCGCGATGCGGGCGGCACACGTGCGGCCACCTTGCCTGATTTTTTTATTGGTGCCCATGCGCTCATCGATGCTTTACCATTGCTGACGCGTGACAAACGGCGCTATGAGACGTATTTTCCAAACCTCAACCTGATCGCCCCAGAACTATGACCACAGCAAATCCCATCATCGTTGCGCTCGACACGCAGGAAGTGGAAGAGGCGACCACCATCGCGCGCGAGGTGATGGGGCATGTCGGCGCGGTGAAGCTGGGGCTGGAGTTTTTTACGGCGAATGGGGCGGCGGGGGTGCGGCAGATCACCCAGCTCGGTGTGCCGCTGTTTCTCGACCTTAAGTTTCACGATATTCCGAACACCGTCGCCAAGGCCATCGCGGCGACGGCGGGCATGAACATGTTCATGATGACGGTGCACACGAGCGGTGGCCGCGCCATGCTGCAAGCGGCGATGGATGCGTCCGACCGCGTGGCGCAAGCCACCGGGAAAGAGCGCCCGCTGGTGATTGGCGTGACGCTGCTGACGAGCCTCGACCAGGACGATATCACCATCCTCGGCTTTCGCGAGAAATTGCAGGATCAGGTGTTGCGGCTGGCCGATTTGGCGCAAAGCGCGGG
>CAZUOS010000224.1:0-3353 GCA_964621415.1 uncultured Azospirillum sp. | reverse complement strand
GCGTGTTTTTGCGGAAGACTATGCCAATGGCGCGGTGGTGATTGAGATCGGCGAAAAACAGGCGTTGCGGAACGAGCTGATCGGCAAGATTCTGCTCGATCTGTTCTTGCCGTTGATTGGATTGGTGCCGTTGATCGGTGCGGCGCTGTGGATTGGGATTCGGCGCGGCATGCGGCCAATGCAGGCGCTGGTGCGGCAGATTCGCGAGCGCAGCCCGGATGATTTGACCGCAATCGAGGCCGAGGGCATGCCGCGCGATTTGCTGCCGCTCGGGCAATCCATCAACAAATTATTCAGTAAATTGACCCAATCCATCAGCGCCGAGCGGCGCTTTACCGACCATGCCGCGCACCAGTTGCGCACCCCGCTCGCAGGCGAAAAACTGCTGATTCAGATGCTGAAGGATGGACACCCGCCGGAGGAACATGCAGCGATTTTGGCCGACCTTGAGGCCAGCAACGAGCGCGCGTCGTTGCTGGTGCAAAAGCTGCTGACCATGGCGCGGGTGAGCCATCAGCCGCTGCGACTCGAGGCGATTACCCTGAGCGATGCAGCGGCGCGTACGCTCGCGGCGCTGGGGCCAATTGCGGATAAGAAGGCAATCGAACTATCGCTCGCGGGCGACCAGAAGGCGGCCGTGCGGGCGGATGAAACGCTGCTGTCGCTGATTCTTGCGAACCTAATCGAGAATGCGATCAAATATGCACCTGCTGGCAGCGCGGTGCATCTCGAGGTGCGGACGGAGACCGCGCGGGTTGGCTTCGAGCTTTGCGACGCCGGGCCGGGCATCGCCGACGCAGAGCGCGAGCGCGTTTTCCATCGCTTCTATCGGGTCGAGGAATCGGAAGAGGGCAGTGGGTTGGGACTGGCTATTGTCAAAGAATGCCTCAACCGTTTGGGTGGAAGCATCACGCTCGATACCCCACCGGCAGGGGTGGGGCTTCGGGTGACGGTATGGCTGCCGACGGCGTAAGCAACCGTTTTCCTATTCTTTATTGGATAATTTTCGTGTCATTTTGGCGTAAGGCTGGCGTTAGAATCGGTTGCTAAAAGCACTCTCGCTTGGGGAGTAAACGATGCACGTCTATTGCGATTTCGATGGCACCATTACGCGTGAAGACGCGACCGATTTTGTGCTCAGCCGCCTCGCCGCGCCGGAATGGGAAACCATCGAGGCCGAGTGGAAGGCGGGGCGCATTGGCTCGGCGGAATGTATGCGCCGCCAGATTCCGCTGATAGAGGCCGATCGGGCAACGCTCAACGCCACGCTGGATGCTATTCCGGTGGACCCGTATTTTGCCGAGTTTGTCAGCTTCTGCGAAGATGCGGGCATGGAAGTGAAAGTGGTGAGCGACGGGGTGGATTATTTCATCCATCGCATTCTCGCGCGCATGGGGCTTTCGCATCTGCCGGTGCTGGCGAATCATCTGGTGATGACGGGCAAGGGCGGTTATCAGCTCAGCTCGCCCTATGCGCTCGCCGGGTGCCAGAGTGCGTCGGGCGTGTGTAAATGCGCGCTGGTGGATACGGGGCGCGAGCCGCGGGTCTATGTGGGTGATGGGCGTTCGGATTTCTGCGTCAGCGAGAAGCCCGAGATCGTATTCGCCAAAGCGTCGCTCGCCACCTACTGCGCGCATAACGCGATTCCGTTTATTGCGTATGAGGATTTTTCGGATGTGCAAATGGCGCTGGGGCGGTTGCTGCCGGTGGCGGCCACGCGCATGGCGCAGTTCGCGTAAAAAAAACAACTCGAATATTAGAAACGATTGGTGGTGCATCAAGCAAAACGATTGAAAATGGAGTGTCATCCCGGGCTTGTCCCGGGATCTCCCGACGCGGTCTGAACATAAAACGGAAGCTGTTTTAAGCTCAGGCCGCGTCAGGAGATCCTGGTATTGCCTTCGGTAAACCGGGATGACACTCCATGTGCGACGCTTGAGCGACTCGTTACCCATCTGATCCGTAAATAACTTTTTTTCTGGAGTTTTCATGCCTAGCCTTGCTGCCAAAATCCAACCCACCACCCCATGCGCGAGCGAAGCAGAACTCCGCGCGCTCGAGGCGCAGTATTGCTCGTATGGCGATACGGTGCATTACATGGAAACCCCGCCGTTTTTCTCGGGCTGCGAGGGCAGCTTTATGTATGACGCGGCAGGCCGCGAGTTCCTCGATTTGCAAATGTGGTATTCGGCGGTGAACTTTGGCTATCGCAACCCGCGCCTGAACGCGGTGGCGCACCGTCAGCTCGACACGTTGCCGCAAGTCGCGTCGCAATACCTGCACCGCGAGAAGGTGGAACTGGCGGCGTTGATTGCGCAGGACATGGAGCGTAAGTTTGGGGAGAAAGGCCGTGTGCATTTCAATGTTGGCGGCGCGCAGGCGGTGGAAGATTCATTGAAACTGGTGCGTAATTTTACCGGTGGCAAAAGCCTGATGTTCGCGTTCGAGGGCGGCTATCACGGCCGCACGCTCGGGGCTTCGGCCATTACGTCGTCGTATCGTTACCGCCGTCGCTACGGCCATTTCGGCGACTGCGCGCAGTTCATCGAGTTCCCCTATCATTTCCGTGGCCCCAAGGGCATGAGCAAGGAAGAATACGGCCATGCCTGCGTGCAAAAATTCGCCCGTCTGTTCGAGACGGAATATAACGGTGTGCTGGATGTAAAAACCGGTCAGGCCGAATATGCCGCGTTTTATGTGGAGCCGATTCAGGGCACCGGCGGCTATGTGATTCCGCCGATGAACTTCTATACCGAGCTGAAAAAAGTCCTCGACCAGTATGGCATTCTGCTCGTGGTCGATGAAATCCAGATGGGGGTTTACCGCACCGGCAAGCTCTGGAGCATCGAGCATTTCGGCGTGACGCCCGATGTGCTGGTGTTCGGCAAGGCCATCACCAACGGCCTCAATCCGCTGTCTGGCATCTGGGCGAAGGAGCGGATGATTAACCCCGCCATCTTCCCACCCGGCTCGACGCACTCGACCTTTGCCAGCAACCCGATGGGCACCTCCGTAGCGCTCGAGACGCTGCGCATGTGCGCCGATGAGGATTTTGAAACCCAGGTGGCCGAGAAGGGCAAGCGCTTCCTCGCAGGTATCGAGGAACTCAAGCGCAAGCATAAAATCGTCGGCGATGTGGATGGGCTGGGCCTCGCGCTGCGCATCGAGATTTGCCGCCCCGAGGATAGCTTCACGCCGGATAAAGCCACGCTCGACTGGATTGCCGAAGAAGGCATGAAGGCCGATATCGAGGTGGATGGCAAAAAATACGGCCTCGTGCTCGATGTGGGGGGCTATTACAAAAACGTCATCACGCTGGCGCCCGCGCTCACCATTAGCAACGGCGAGATCGA
>CAZUOS010000223.1:0-3355 GCA_964621415.1 uncultured Azospirillum sp. | reverse complement strand
CAATGATAAATCTGTATTACGGGCTGGCCTAAGAGTGGCGGTGAAGATTGCCTGCCGTTTTGAGTGGTGAGGCTACAGTCATCCGTGATGCGGATAGCCATAAACGCCCCGCCGCTTCCTTGCGCGGGCTGTGATTGGTCGATTCATCTGTGGAAAACTGGTGACCCCTACGAGACTCGAACTCGTGCTTCCTCCGTGAAAGGGAGGCGTCCTAACCGCTAGACGAAGGGGCCAGCTATCGATCGACGCGCTTTGCGTCGGCAGGCGGCCCATACAGCACGGGCGGCGGGGGAAGTCAAGCGGATTTGTGGTGGCTGGTGGTGGGCCTATGCATTGCGCGGTTAAGCCTAACGCGCGTTGGATTTGCCCGGTTGTAAAACAGCACCCTTTCGCATTCTCGATTCAAAGCTGGATTGTAAGGCTTTGATTTGATCAATTATTTGGCTAACGGTTGGGGCGGAGGGGTCATTTTCGTCGCCGATCCGTTCGGCGGCGGCGTCTGTTCGCACCTCTGAGCGGTCGTCGTGCGAGCGGAGCCGTATGAGGGTTCCTCGCGAATCCTTCAGTGCGGTTGAAAGCGAGGTGAGCAGCGTACGAAAGAATCCAACTGTGCTCACACCGCGGCGTGCGCGGCATGACTCGAGGCAATGAAGGGTTGTTTCGGAGGAGAGAGCGGTTGGTCTCAGCGCATTTAGTCGATCGTGAAATGGTTTGGCATCTTCGATGGTGAACGCGCAGAGTTGGTTCGTGTGATCGAGGATTTTTGTTAAAGCGGTCACTTCTTCTGTGGTTAGGGTTGTTTTATGGGCAAGGGAAGGGCGCCCAACCGGCTCGGCGCTAAAAAGGCGCTGGCTCTGAGCGATCACTCTCGCTTGATTGTTGAGTGCGCGGGCATTGCCGAAAAAGGTGAGCAACTTGTTAACCAGATCCGCATCGCCAAAACCGTAGCGCGAGGATAATCCCTCGCATAGCCTCTGGCTTAATTCAGCGCGGCTAGCTTGGGTGGGGGGATGGCACGCGATTTCTTGAAGCGCTTTGGTGGTTTCCGTTTGTAGGCCGGCAGGGATATATTGCGTGAGCATGTAGGCCAAGAAATGGCCCGATGGCACTAGTCTTTGCTCTTTGCTCGCATCTGCTGCGCTTCGAGGGATGCTCTGCCATTGGCCCGCTTGCGGCTCGATGCGGACGCGCCCAGCATGGGTGTGACGCTGGATTTGCGTCAGCAGGGCACGCACCTCTGCTGCGGTGATCGTTTGGCGAGGATTATCTGTAAGGGTGTCGGTCACGGTATCAAAACCATTGCTTCTGCGGAAGGCCCATTCTAGCGTGGTTTTATGAAAAAATCATTAGCATGGTTGGGCGTGTGGTTTGGGGGGGTGGCGGCATCGTCGGCCATGGCAGCGCCGGCGGTGACACTGTGGGGAGAGCCAAAATATAAGGCTGGATTTCAACAGTTTGACTATGTGAATGCGCATGCGCCCCAAGGCGGCACGATACGGCTTTCGACCATGGCGGCGTTCGATTCGCTCAATCCATTTATTTTGAAGGGGGTTTCGGCACCCGGCGTGTCGGGGTTGGTGTATCAGACGCTGATGGTGCCCTCGTTCGATGAGCCGTCGTCCTATTATCCGCTGATTGCGAGCGATTTTACGCTTTCGGCGGATCGCGCCTCGGCCGAGGTGACGCTGAACCCTGCCGCACGCTGGCAGGATGGCACGCCGATTACGCCCGAGGACGTGGTGTGGAGTCTCGAGACGCTCAAAACCAAGGGCCACCCGAGCTATCAGGTAGAGCTGAAGCCCATCACCGCCGAGGTGACGGGGCCGCACGCCCTGCGGTTTCATTTTGCGGATACCAAGCACCGTGAGCTGGCGGTGATTGCGGCGAGCTTGCCGGTGTTGCCAAAGCATGGGTTTTGTGAGGGAGAGGCCGGAGGCCAGAGGCCAGAGGCCAGTAAGGGCACGGATTCCAGAGCTTCTAACTCCCCCCTTGAGGAGGAGTCGACGCGCCACTTCGGCGCGTCGGTGGGGGGTGGCGATGCTGTAAGTAGCCCCCCCACCAAAACCCAAGAGGGTTTTGGCTCCCCCTCAAGGGGGGAGCTAGGCGCACTGGAATCCTCGGCCAATTCACTGGCCTCTGGCCCCCGGCCTCTGGCCTCTCCCTGCTTCGACAAAACCTCGCTCACCCCGCCACTCGGTTCTGGCCCTTACCGCGTGAGCGCGGTGGAAGCGGGGCGGAGTATTACGTTTTCGCGGGTGAAGGATTACTGGGCGGCGAATCTGCCAAGCCAGCGCGGCTTCTATCATTTCGACACGGTGCGGTATGATGTGTATCGCGATGATACAGTAGCGCTCGAGGGGCTGAAATCGCACCAGTTCGATTTCTACGAGGAGTTCATCGCCCGCAACTGGGCCACGGCCTATGATATTCCGGCGGTGAAGTCCGGCGAACTGGTGAAAACCCTCATTCCGCACCAGATTCCGCGTGGCATGCAGGGGTTTATTTTCAACACGCGCCTGCCCAAATTCGCCGATGCCCGCGTGCGCGAAGCCATTGGCCTTACGCTGGATTTCGAGTGGATGAACAAGACGCTGTTCTATGGCGCCTATCAGCGCGGGCGGAGCTATTTTAACCATACCGAGTTCGAGGCAACGGGGCCGATGGGCGAGGGGGAGCGGAAGGTGCTTCAGGAGGTGGCCAGTCGCCAGTTGCCAGTAGCCAGTGGCACACTGGAATCCTCGCCCTTACTGGCTACTGGCAACCGGCTACTGGCTACCCCCTACACCGTCCCCACTACCGACGGTTCGGGCTATGCGCGCGAAAACCTCATTAAGGCGCAAGGGCTGCTCGAGGCCGCAGGCTGGGTGATGCGCGACGGCAAGCGGGTGAACGCCAAAACCGGCGAGCCACTCACGGTCGAGTTTCTGATGACGCAGCGCACCTTCGAGCGGGTGATCGCCATCATGCGCTATAACCTGAAAAAGCTCGGGATTGCTTCGAGCTTCCGCTATATTGATGCGTCGCAATACCAGAAGCGGGTGGAGAAAAAGCAGTTCGAGATGGTATCGGTCTGGTGGAATCAGGGGCTGTTTTATCCTTCGACCGAGCAGTATCTCTATTGGCATTCCAGCCAGGCGGATGTGGAGGGCAGCCAGAATCTCGGCGGGGTGAAGAACCCGTTGGTTGATGCGCTGGTGGAGCGGATTCAGAACGCGCAAACGCTCGAGGATTTGCGCCCCGCCGCGCGCCTGCTCGACCGCGTGCTGACGCATGAATATTACATCATTCCACACTGGAACCTGAACGCCTGGCGCGTTGCCTATTGGAACCAGTTTGGCCGCCCGAAGGTGACGCC
>CAZUOS010000222.1:0-3374 GCA_964621415.1 uncultured Azospirillum sp. | reverse complement strand
GAACTGAATTGGTATAGTTTCCATCGTGATTAAAATTGGGGCGACGGCCCAACATCTCCCACTCTGCCACCACTTCGGGGATAACGACCACAACGTTGGGTAGCTTTGCGGTTTGCTCCAGCACATCCAGCCAGGTACCGGTACCTGTGTGGCCGCCACGCGCTGCGGCAAGCTTGTTCAGCACATTCGCGTCAAACATCAGGATGGTTTGTTGCTCTGTTGGGGGCCAGTGTGCAGTTGTTCCATTGCCGTTACCATTGGATGCGCTTGGCGCAAGAGGACGCAGGCGATCAAGTTCGTCCTGTGCAGCCTTAAAATTATCGGTTGATAGATATCCACGTGGAGCTTCAGAAATCAGCGCATCGCCGTGACGAGCAAGGGTCAGCGCACCACTTACATCGCGCTCCACCGTGACGCCTTCTGCCTCGAGCGTATGCAGAAGTGATTCCTGCTGTAGTTTTCTCGACTCAAAGCGCTCTCTGGCATCCATGAGTGCGAGAGAGAGGTCAGCTTCTTTGCCATCGAGTGGGATGTGAATGCCATATTCAGGATGCGTCAACTGATAGGCTTTGGCTGCGCCGGCGGTGCCGGGTTTTGCGGATTCACTATCAAACCCGAATCCGCACTCGGCTTGCAAGTCACCAATCAGCGCCAGATTGGCGCGGTATTGCTCGCAGTTGGCACGAAGCTGCGTGATGGCTTTATCAAATTCTTTCTTGGGCGCATTCGCTTTGAGGGTAACGCTTCTGTCCGGAAACTCTTTGCTTGCTACTTGAATTGCGCCGCCGCCATCTTGGAAAACGAAGTCGAGTTCTGCCAACGTCTCTGCGCTCACTTCCCAGCTTACGGGCAGTGTCGCGCCAGTATTCGCGGCGGGAGCTTGCACTCCAACCATCTGCGTAGCAACGGCGTTTGGTTTTTTCCCGCTCAGCACCAGGCCGATTTCACCCACGAGCCTTTCATGGTTGGTTTGGACGAGGGTGCGGGATGTTTCAAGCGCAGCGTTAGCCTGCTTTAGGGCTGCGGCGGTTTTAATGTCTGGATCATCAAGAAATAGGGCTTTCTCTTCATCCGAAGTGGTGCCAAACTCTGCCATTTCCTGCTCGAATGCTTCTTGGCATTGGCGCTGCGCTTGCGCTTTCTTCTTCCCGTCTGCCAAGGCACTAGCATAGGTGAGGCAGGCTGCTGGCGGGCGGGTCAGCAATGCCAGCATAAGGGTTGATTCCTCACCCTTCAGCAAATGATCGACGGCTGCTTTCACTGCCGGAGCGGTGCATAAAACGCGCAGATTTTTTGTGGTTTGATTTATCTGAGCGTTCCCGCTCGCCTGCGTCACCACTTTAGCCAAACCGAACGCGGTTGCCGCAGATCCCACAGCCGAGGCAGAAAGCATCAATGCGCCGAGGGGCTGGACGCCCGGCTGACGTATATCTAACGATTCCGCTGTGTCGGTGATGATTTGCTGCGCCAGCTGGGCATGGAATGCCGTAGAGGCACTGGAAGTCATCGCATGATTACTCATCAGCGACAACATACCCTGCACTGCCGAATCTTGCCCAAGGGGGTAAGGCTGGTGCTCTGCCATAAAGGCTTCGCGCTGTTGACGTTGTTGTCGCGCTCGTTGACGTGCCGCTTCTTCCGCCGCCGCTTGGGCTTTTGCCGCTGCTGCTGCTTGGACTCCCAGCGCCTCCTCACGCGCTTGTTGCATTGCCTCCCCTTGCACGGCAAATGCCTTTTCGCGGGCTTTTTGCGCGGCTTCTTCTGCTATTCTTGCTTCATTCGCCGCCGCAGAGGCATCCGTTTTTTCGAGCTTGTTTTCGTGAGCGATAAACTTGTGAGCCCGAGCTTTTCCCGCATTCTGCAGCACCTCCAGGGATAACATCTCGCGCTCTCTATTAATGAGAATTCTGCCTAGGCCCGTCATCAAGTCTTTGAAAAACGTTTCCGTGTGTTGTTGCCTATCGGCTTGCTTCCAGATGACGCTTTCTTGCTTTATTTCATCTTTCGCCCAGGCACGGAAAAATGACAATCCAAAGTCAAATGCAGTACTAATTTCGTGGCCGGGATGTAAATGCCATATCACAGGTTCGACCCTGGCAGAAACACTTCCATTCATCAAATCTATAGCTTTTAAGTTTGATATACGCATTTTCCGCATATCGTCATGTAATTGCGTTAACTGATTTAATTGCTGGTTTTTTTTAGGGTTAATATCGTTTGCTATCGCTTGATTTTGCTTCGTGACGTAGCTGCGTGTTGCGTTTGCCCAATCCATATCATGATCAAGCCAGACCCTCTTATGCAGGTCTTCGATAATGAGTGCTGGGTTAAAGATTATCGCTTGTTCCAGTAGCGCCAAGATTCTATGGGTGTCGGGGGATATGAAGTGAGCATCCGAAAGCGCTCTCAACTCTTCTTCGCGGGCATCAATAAGCTTGTAAGCGTTGCCCCAGATGAGACATTCAGTAAGCGTTGCATGAATAGCCTTGTCGCGCAAAATTTCACGCCTTGCGGGGCTGAGCGGGGTGAATGATTTTTCTTCCGCTTTGGCTTTGGCTTCCACTTCGTCAATGGTGCGCAGAACGGATTCGCCCGTCTTTCGCATGACGATTTCCAGCGCTGCAAAAAACTGTTTTTCCGGCTTGCTCAACGTCTTTGCAACAGGGAATAACGGCTCTTCCCGAAGCGCTTTCAGCTTCTTCTGAAATTCCTCTGGCGGTAGATCGCGTTCCCATTGGAGCAGTTGTTCGTAGTGATTCATAAGCGTTGTGGCGCTTTCTTCATTTGCATGAGCCTCCCAGCAACCTCCAGCCACAATCCACCCGTGGCCAGAAATCGGGCAGGATGTCCCAATTTACCACATTCAACGCCATGCAATATGACAGTTTTATTAAGATTTTAGCTCTCTGTCAGCCAAACATCCGTTTTACAACCGAGCAAGAGCAAGCCGCTGTAAAGTGAGTCAGCTCTAGAAATAGTCACACCGCACTGCCCATGCATCTGCGTAACGATTAAGGGAATGATTTTAAATATTATTATAGCAGAATCCTGACATAGCTGAACTGCATTCCTTCTAAAACCCAGAATTTTTGGAACAACAACACCTCTCCTTCCCCTAAGGGGTGGGCGCCCCCCTCATACCCCCATGCAACACAGACAGCGCGCGATCAGGGCGGAATTTTTGCTTTTCTATCGCAGCCCAAATGAAAAATACGCTAGATAATCTCAGCAGTTTGTTGTACGGCATTGCCCGTTGGTTGTTCTCACACTATAAGAGTTTTTGATGCTTTTTTGTGGGGTATGTGTGGGGCAAAAGATTTTTTGTTTCCCCTGCAATGTTGGCAGCTGATTGATTTATAATTATAAGCACCCGT
>CAZUOS010000221.1:0-3383 GCA_964621415.1 uncultured Azospirillum sp. | reverse complement strand
CTCAAGGGGGGAGCTATAGGCTCTGGAAACCTCGCCACTTCCCCATTTCCCCATTTCCCCATTTCCTCAATTCCTCAATTCCTCAATTCTTCAATTCCTCATTTCCCCACTTCCTCAATTCGCCAATTCGTAACCCCCGAGCGCCTATGCCAACTCTGCCTCCTTCCAATCCTCTTGGTTTCTCGCCAACCCATGCGACGGGGCTTGATATCAACCAGTTTATCGAGGCATCGCCGATTGCGATTTTGCGGCTCGATGAAGCAGGGGCAATTATCGAGGCGAACCGCTGCTTTCAGGTGCTCGCGCATTATCCGCTGCTGGGGGATCGGCCTGTGCTGCTCGAGGAGTTGCTGGCGCCCGAGGATATTACGCGCTTTCGGGAGGCGTTTGCGAAATGCCTCGCGGGGGATGGGAGCGCGCCGCAATCGCTCACCCTGCGGTTGCCGGGTGGGGCGCAGGTGATTGTCTTCACCTACTTCTCGCGCATGGTGCCGCTGAACGGCCAACCGCCGGTGGTGATCCTGCATCTGATCGACCAGACCGAGCAGAAAAACCTCGAGATGCGCTTCTCGCATAGCCAGAAAATGCAGGCCGTGGGCCAGCTGGCGGGCGGCGTGGCGCATGATTTTAACAATTTGCTGACGGCGATGATCGGCTTTGCGGATTTGCTGCTGATGCGTCACCCGGCGGGCGATCCGAGCTTTGCGGATATTATGCAGATCAAGCAGAACGCCAACCGCGCGGCGAACCTGGTGCGTCAGCTGCTGGCATTCTCGTGGCGGCAGACGCTGCAACCGAAGATCATCGACCTCACCGAAGTGCTGGCGGAGTTGAACAACCTCATCCGCCGCTTGATTGGCGAGAACATCCAGATGCAGATGCAGCATGGGCGTGACCTTGGTATGGTGAAGGCCGATCAGGGCCAGATCGAGCAGGTGATTATCAACCTTGCGGTGAATGCGCGCGACGCGATGAAGGACGGCGGGACACTCACCATCACGAGCCGCAACGTGCATCTCGAGAACGCTGACGCGCTGCCGCACGACCTCATTGCGCCGACGGAGGAGGATGTGATTCTGCCCGGCGATTATGTGCTGGTCGAGATCAGCGATACCGGCACGGGCATCCCGCCCGAGATTATCAAGAACGTGTTCGAGCCGTTTTTCTCGACCAAAGAAGTGGGCTCGGGCACCGGCCTCGGGCTTTCCACCTGCTATGGGATTGTGAAGCAGACCGGCGGCTATATTTTCGTGCGCACACGGGTGGGCGAGGGGACGAGCTTCCATCTCTACTTCAAGCGCTACGAGGCGGAGGCACCCGCCCTCGCCAGCAACGAGGCGACGGAAGAGCGGGTGGTGAGCGACCTCACCGGGCGGGCGACGATCCTGCTTATCGAGGATGAAACGCCGGTGCGGATTTTCGCCGCGCGGGCGCTGCGGAACAAGGGCTACGAGGTGCTGGAGGCCGATTCGGGCGAGAACGCACTCGAGGTGTTTGCCGAGCATACGGGGCCGGTGGATCTCATCATCAGCGATGTGATGATGCCCGGCATCAACGGCCCGAAAACCATCCTGAGCCTGATCGAGCATTACCCTGAGCGCATGAAGCCGGTGGGCGTTGTGTTCATCTCCGGCTATGCGGAGGATGCGTTTGTCGATAATTTCGGCGAGCAGCGCGAGTTCAACTTCCTGCCCAAACCCTTCACCCTGAAGCAACTGGCAAGCAAGGTGAAAGAGGTGCTGGATAGGCGGGGGTAGTTGGTGCTTGGTGGTTGGTGCCTGGTGCTTGGTGATTGGTGCTTAGATTGCTCATGCTAATTTGCAAACAAGAGGTAGATAAAGGGAGCGTCATTGCGAGCGGAGTGACCCATTTCCACACATTACTGCAAAATAGTACATCACCAGGCACCAAGCACCAAGCACCAGGCACCAACGACCCGCCTTACACCGCCGAGAGCTTGTGAATACGCTCGGCGATTTCGTGTACCGCGTGCGACATTTTCTGGGTGTTGCTTGAGACTTCGCGGGTGACGGCGCTCTGTTCTTCCACGGCCCCGGCGACGCCGGTGACATACTGGCTGACGCTTTCGGCAGAGGTGGCGATGTTCTGCACGTTTTGCGCCACGGTGCTCGAGATATTCTGCACTCCTTGAATCTCGCGGGCGATGTCGTCGGTCGCCTTCGTGGTTTGGTTGGCGAGGTTCTTGACCTCGGCCGCGACCACGGCAAAGCCGCGCCCTGCCTCGCCCGCCCGCGCTGCCTCGATGGTAGCGTTCAGCGCCAGCAGGTTCACTTGGCTCGCGATATTGTTGATGAGCGTGACCACGCTTTCCATGGATTTCATGCTGGCAATCAGCTGCCCTGCCGAGGCGTTCGATTGCGCCGTTGCCTGCATGATGCCATCCACCGCCGCGCGCGAGAGCGACATGTTTTTGCTGATCTCGCCGACGGAGGCGGACATTTCCTCAATCGCGGCGGCAACGCTTTGCACGTTGTTCGAGGTTTCGGCGGCGATTTTGCCGGTCTCGATGACGTCTGTCACTTCGGTGGCGAACTTCACCACTTTGAAGGGGCGTCCATTGGCGTCCATAATCGGGTTGTAGCTCGCCTGAATCCACACTTCGCGGCCACCCTTGCCGAGGCGCTTATAGACTCGCGCATCGAACTCGCCGCGACGCAGACGCTCCCAGAAACGCTCGTACTCGGCGCTTTGCGATTCCGCAGGATCCACAAACATGCGGTGATGCCGACCCTGGATTTCACCCAATGTGTAGCCCATGGCGCTGAGGAAATTATCGTTGGCGGTAATAATCGTACCGTCGAGATTAAACTCGATGACCGCTTGCGACTTGTTGATGGCGGCGAGCTGGCCTGCGGCATTCGCGCTGGCTAGTTTCTGCTGGGTGATGTCGGTCGCGTATTTTACGACCTTGAAGGGGCGGCCATTCATATCCATAATGGGGTTGTAGCTCGCCTGAATCCACACCTCTTTACCGCCTTTGCCGAAACGTTGGAACTCGGCCGCGATATATTCGCCGCGGTTCAGCCGTAGCCAGAATTGCTGATAGTCGGGGCTGTTTGCGTAGGCGGAATCCACAAACATGCGGTGATGCTTGCCTTGGATTTCACTCAACGTGTAGCCCATGGCGCCGAGGAAATTATCGTTGGCGGTGAGGATGGTGCCGTCGAGCGTGAACTCGATGACGGCCTGCGCCTTGCCAATGGCCGATAGCTGGCCTTCGTAATCGGCGTTTTTGAGTTTTTGTTCGGTGATGTCGGTGGCGTATTTCACCACCCGCTCGACCTTGCCATCTTTGCCGAGGATGGGGTTGTAGCTGGCTTCGATCCAGACTTCTTTGCCGCCTTTGCCGAAACGTTGAAACT
>CAZUOS010000220.1:0-3412 GCA_964621415.1 uncultured Azospirillum sp. | reverse complement strand
CAGGTTTTAGGTTTTGGCTTCGTATTCCCTGAAACCTGGAACCCGAAACCTGGAACCTACTTCACGTTTCCCGTGCGCCGGTGAGCGTGATGGGAGCTTGTTTGGGTTCCAGCGGCATAATAAATACACGATCTTCGATTCGCATATCAACACTGCGAATTGCTTTACTCAGAAGTGCTTCTTTTTCGGCGAGTGTGGCGAAACGCTTCCAGGCGTCGATCGGTTTTTCCTCCGGCAGCAACACCGTGATGTTGCGCGACAGCTCGATATTCCAGCGCCGCTCGCCCACCCGCACAGCGGCTACCACATCCGGCTTCAGGGCTGGCGCGGCCTCAAGCAATGCCAGTAATTCGTCTACATGTTTCGGCGCATCGGCCCCCACCATCACCGGCAGCACCAGTTTTTCGTGATATTTTTCGCGCGCGAGGGGCACGCCTTCGGCATCCACCAATTGCTGGGTGCCCTCGTGCTGCCACCAGGCAGCGGGCGAGCGCTCCACCAACGTCACCACCAGCTCATTCGGCAATTGGCGGTGAATGGTGACGGATTTTACCTCGGCGATTTTCTCGATCCGGGCTTTCATCTCGACCAGCGACACGGCGAGAATCGGCTGCCCTTGCGTGATGCCAAGCGCCTCGCGCACGCTGGCGGCATCGGCGTGACTGCGGCCGTTGAGCGTCACCTGATCGAGGCGGAAGCCAACCGAGGCCGTGAAGCGCCAGAAGCCTTCCTGCCAATGGTGAACCGCCTCCTCTACCTTGCCGTTGCGCATGTGCAGAATGCCGATCACCAGCACATAGGCCGAAAACAACCCGATCACAATGCTCAGCGCCCGGCGGTGATGCTGCTGACGGCGCAACTTCGCCTTCTTGCGGCCAAACTCCGCCGCCGCTTGCGCCCGCGTCATGGGCTTATCTTTCACGCTCACTCGCGCACGGTTAGGCATGGTGGGCCTCCGTGGAGGATATGGCAAGGATTCCAGAGCCGATAGCTCCCCCCTTGAGGGGGAGCCAAATCGCCCTTGCGATTTGGTGGGGGGATAACCACCGAAGATTTGCCCCCCACCAAAATTGTGAAGAACAATTTTGGCTCCCCCTCAAGGGGGGAGCTATAGGCTCTGGAATCAGTGCGTTACAAGCGCGCATCACCCATCCAATCGTGCGGTGGCGAGAATCCGCGCCACGAGCTGTGTAAAATCAATCCCCGCATGGGCAGCGAGTTCGGGGCTGAGGGAGACCGGCGTCATCCCCGGCTGGGTATTGGTTTCAAGAATATAGATTTTTCCATCCCCCTGCTCGTCCCAGCGGAAATCGCTGCGGGTGAGGCTACGACAACCCAGCGCCCGATGCGCCGTGAGGGCGGCTTGCATCACCTCATCGTAGATCGCCTGCGGGATGTGCGCCGGGCAGATATGCTGGCTGCCACCGGCGGTGTATTTATTGTCGTAATCATAGAAGCCCGAGCGGGTGGTGATTTCTGTCACCCCAAGCGGCTGATCGTCGAGCACGGCGCAGGTTAGCTCGCGGCCGGGGATATACTGCTCCACCAATACGGTCTCGCCATAGGGCCAGTTTTCTGGTGTAAAATGAAAATTATCATTTGGGAAAACCAGCTTCACTCCCACGCTCGAGCCTTCGTTGCTCGGCTTCACCACATAGGGGCGCGGCAGGGGGTCGTGGCCGATCACCTCATTCTTGTGCGCCACCAACCCACGCGCCACGCGCAAGCCCGCGCTTGCGAAAATATGGCGCGCCATCGGCTTATCCATGGCGAGGGCCGAAGCCAGCACGCCCGAATGCGTGTAAGGAATCTTCAGCAATTCGAGCACGCCCTGGATGCAGCCATCCTCACCATAGCGGCCATGGAGCGCGTTGAAGGCCGCATCCGGCTTCAGCCGCGCCAGATCCTCCACCACCCGGGGGCCGACATCAATCGCCGTCACCACATGGCCGAGCGCCAGCAACGCCTGCTCCACCGCTGCGCCGCTCGTCAGCGACACTTCGCGCTCCGCCGACATCCCACCTTTGAGTACCACGACATCCATAACACACATCCATTCGTTGGGGGCGACGCTAGCCGAAGCCACACGGCGATGCAACGTTCGCGGCGGCGCCTGGGGATGAGCGCCCCCCTTGTGGCGCATCCGCCACACGCGGGACGTGTTGTACACAGGCACGATGGATTCCTTGATATAAATCAATACAAACGACAAAGAGGGTTCTATACGGCGGGTTGAAGAGGACTATGGAAACCATTCTTGCGCATTGTCAGGCCTTATTTTCCCAGAACGGGAGCATGTTCGCCGTGTTTTTTCTCGGCGGGCTGATGGGGAGCCTTACCCATTGTCTGGTGATGTGTGGCCCGCTGGTCGCCTGTCAGTCGGCATGTGGCCGTGCCTGTGGCAAAGTGAGCCAAACCATGCAGTTGCCCTACCATCTGGGGCGCCTGCTCACCTATAGCGCGCTGGGGTTTCTGGCGGCGCTGCTGGGTCGCCAGCTGACAGCGCTGCCCTATTGGGAAACCATTTCTTCGTTGATGCTTGCGCTGGCCGGGGTTGTCTTTATTCTCAGCAGCTTGCCAGCGGCTCAGCATCACCGCCTGCTGATGGCGTCGAACAATCGTTTTATTCGTGGCGCGCTGATGGGCTTTATGCCCTGCGGCCTTCTCTACGCAGCCCTGATGATGGCTGCGACTCTCTCGAATCCTCTGGCAGGCATGGTGGCGATGGCGTTGTTCGTCCTCGGCACCATGCCCGCCTTGTTGCTCGCCAGTGCGGGTGCCACGCTCCTCTCCCAGAAATGGCAGGGGAAAATGCACCAACTCGGGCGGGCGGGGATAGCTTGTAACGGGCTAGCACTTCTGGTGATAGCCGCAAAACTCGTGAGGTAACTATGCAAACCGCAATGCGTGCTGCCCCCGTCTATAATGATGCGATCGTGAAGAAATTCACCATCGCCGCATTATTCTGGGGTGTCGTTGGGATGCTGGTGGGGTTAGTCATTGCCCTGCAACTGGCGTTTCCAGATCTTGACTTTGAACCATTCCTGAGCTTCGGGCGCCTGCGTCCGGTGCATACATCGGGGGTAATTTTCGCCTTTGGAGGCTCGGTACTGTTTGCCACCTCCTACCACATCGTGCAGCGCACCTGCCAAGCACGCCTGTGGAACGATACCCTCGCCAACTTCACGTTCTGGGGCTATCAGGCCTTTATCGTGATGGCGGCGCTGGGCTATGTGCTCGGGATCACCCAAGGGAAAGAGTATGCTGAGCCGGAATGGTATGCCGATTTGTGGCTGACCGTGGTTTGGGTTGCCTATCTGCTGGTGTTTGTTGGCACCCTGATGAAGCGTCAGGAACCGCATATCTATGTGGCGAACTGGTTCTTCCTGGCATTCATTGTCACGATGGCGGT
>CAZUOS010000219.1:0-3419 GCA_964621415.1 uncultured Azospirillum sp. | reverse complement strand
CCGCCATCTTCTTGAATCAGATTGTCATGCTCGGCTGCATCGCTGCCGATGACATAGACATCGTTCCCCTCATTCCCCTGCAGCGTGTTAACGCCCGCGCCGCCTGCAAGAATATCATCGCCCATCCCGCCGGTGAGGGTATCATTCCCCGCATCGCCGCGCAGATAGTCATTATCCAGCCCGCCGAGGATGACATCATGCCCATCGCCACCGAGCAAAATATCATCGCCCAAGCCACCATCGAGGAAGTCATCCCCCGCACCGCCGACGATCATATCGCGCCCCGCATCCCCGTGCAGAATGTCGATTCCATCCCCGCCATCGATGAAGTCGTTGCCATTGCCGCCATCGATCGAGTCATTCCCCACATCGCCGAAGATGGTGTCGCCACCATCGCCGCCGCTGATGGAGTCATTGCCAAGATTGCCGAGGATGAGGTCATTGCCAGCGCCACCGTCGATGGTATCATCGCCATACCCACCATCGATGGAGTCATTGCCCGCATCCCCCGCGACGGCATCGTTGCCGCCCCCGGCGAGGATATAGTCATTGCCATCGCCGCCCGAGGCAATGTCATCCCCACCGCCGAGATGGATAAAATCATCGCCCGCGCCGCCGAGCACGGTGTCCGCTCCAGCCTCGCCGAGAAGAATGTCACTGCCCGCATCGCCCTGCACCACGTCGCTGCCGTCACCGCCGTTGATCTGGTCGTTGCCATCGCCGCCGAGGAGATTGTCGTCGCCCCCGCGCGCCTCGAGGTAGTCCGACCCCGCATTGCCGCTGATGGTCTGCACCGCATCGGTACCCACGAGCACATCCGCCCCGACATTGCCGAGCACATAGCCAATATTCGCGCCTGAGACGAGCACCGTCGAACCTTGCGGATTCACTGCCACCAGCGCCGGCACCTGTTGCCCATCCACCGTGATGGTTTGGACCTGATAAATAGAGTTATGCAGCTGCGCGATACTCGGGAACTCGCCGGGGCCAAAATGCTTGCCCGAGCCGAAGAGGCCGGTCATGAGTTTGGAGGCGAAGATTTGGATAATAACTGCTATGGCGATAGCCACCGGATTGCCAGTCATTGCTGAAGCGCCAATCAAACTTGAGAAGGCTTCACCTGCCGCCTGAGCAACCCTCAAAATTGCGAACTGTACAGCCATTTTTGCTAAATCGGTGAAACTGTTGTAATTTTGCCAGTTACTTACTATATCGACAACCATCAACGCATCGCCTACCACCGCGCCAGCCTGCGAAGGATTCAGGCCACTTTCAGTGAGGTATTGTATGGCAACGCGCTGGCCGATCATCACCAGCCCGGTTTTGGCGGCTTGGCCAGCATCAAACCCGTTGGTTACAAAATCGGTCGCCATGCTGCCTAGGCCTTGATAGACCGTCTCGGCATAAGCACCGGCGTTTTTCACACCAAGGGATGAGAAAACTTCGGTTATAACGGCCTTCGCACCAATCACGTCGGTCGCAGGCTGCCGCGAGATATAATTGGAAATAAAATCGCGCCCCAATTGGTTCGCTAGGCTAACCAGCGCTTGATTGACCGTGAGCTTGCCCGTCATCAGGTTCATCATGTTGGCATTAAGCCACGTCACGAAGCTTAACTGTGCACCATGTTCCGGATCGGTAAACCAGCGCGTACCTTCGTCCGCTACGTTGGAGATGAATTTGCCGACTGCGTCGGCGGCATCCTCAAATGATTTTACGACCGAATCCAACAGATACGTTGTGCCACCAACAACAGCATGAGCTCCTTTATCAAAGACCGTCAGCAAATCTCCCGTATCTGGATCAGTCCAGTTTTCGGGAGGCACATCATACATATAAGTGCCATTGGCCGCCCACTTTGTTGCTCCCCACTCAGACATATGCAGCGGACTATTTGCTCCATATGGGCTTCCTCCATCACCCCACCCATTGAAGAAGCTAGGATTAACTTGGTGCCCTGAAAGGACTCCTAAAGACCCATTACCATTTGAATTAATCGTTGGCTTAAAAGTCCAATCTTTGGTCTCTGGCAAAACCTCAAAATGAAGATGATAGCCAATTCCGCTTCCACCAGTATTTCCTGTAAAACCTATAGTGTCTCCAATGTTTATAGAATCACCAACTTTTAGCGGACTGGACGACTCCATGTGTGCATATAAGGTAAAATAGGCCCCCTGAGGACCTGTAGATTTTATCACAACTACATTTCCGTAACTACTAGTCGTGTTTAACCCGGAAAATACGACAACACCCGAAGATGCAGCTGGAATTACACTTCCTTTAAGCGCTGGAAAGTCTTGCCCATAGTGAATCTTATGACCGTTGTAGCTTCTTGGCCCATAAGGACTACCAATTGCAAGACCTGGATTATAGATTGGCATAAAATCTCCCGAACTATATAGCACCCATTAATAGCTGCGCTTTTACACTGGCAGTCTTTTTTCCGTTAAATTGCAATAAAAGTTCATTTGCGTCACACGATGCATAAAACTTGTTTTCAGCTGAGACTCTGATGGTCTTAAATAGGTTTGAAAAGTACTCTCGCGATTGCATGACATTGGGCAGCGCATTTCCCTCTAATTGTATTTCCCAGATAGCAATATCTTCTGCCTTGGTGTATTCAATTGCTACTCCTCCACGAGAATAAGTGTAGATTTTATCGGTGGTAAGTTCGGGAATATGTAGTTCTGTAGACTTCATAAAAGAACCGCGTTTTATGGCCTGCCAATCAGATGCGGGAATATAATTCTCAGGATGGTAGAGAAGTTCTGCTGTGAATTGGCAAACTGCCGGGATGTCATAATCTTGAAGCGTTTTAGCTGACGAGACAAAATTACCCGCCCAACCTGTTAAGGGGATTCCGTAGATAAATAACACCAAGTATAATATTGGTAGCCATCTAGCGATCTTTTTGGCCACAATCTGGTAAGCGACTAATTTTATTGCATTCGGGCTGTCTGCACGCCCCCTCAACTCAGGCCTACTATCCGTCACATCTATCTGCCCAAAAACCATACCGCAACCTCATCAGGTGTGTGGCGACGTAAGCAGAAGGCAATGCCGAAGGCAATCGGAAAAAATTAAAAATGGTTAACGCGACGGGCACCCGCTCAATGCAACGGCTTCTGGTAATTTACCCCATAAAACTGCCACAGATGCGGGCGGGATTTTCCCTGCTGCGTGAAGCGCAGGGCTTTCGCGTGCTCGTTAGGGAACGCTTGCGTGCGCAGATCCTTCACCATGGCGCGCGTGTGGCCATAGGGCGCGATGAAATCCGTGAGGTAAAGCCGGTCGCCGCTCGTGCGTTCGGCCTCGCTCAGCATGCCGCGCCCGTCGAGATACGCCGCCTCCACCGCTGCCGAGAGCCGCGCCCAGGTGACCAGCCCCACCGGCCGCCTATCCGCCGCGCGATACATCCG
>CAZUOS010000218.1:0-3420 GCA_964621415.1 uncultured Azospirillum sp. | reverse complement strand
TCTGAACATTCGTAAAGGATTGCGTGGGCAGGGCGCAGAAATGCTTGTGGGGCCTTCGCCCTCTGTTACTAGATCTAGTATGGAGTCGGAGTGTCGAGGGCGTATGCGTAAATATTCGGGATGGGTGTCGATGAGTGTGCTGCTGGCGAGCACGCTGGCGGTGAGTTCCTGCACGTTCCTGGATTCCTTTGTGCCCAAAAAAGGCGAAACGACGGACGTGGTGGATCGGGATAAAAACCTGACGATCGAAGACTATCAGAAGCTCAGCGAGATCGATAAAGAAAAGATCAAAGGCAAGGACGGCGAGGTGAAGGTGACGGCCGAGCTTGGTGCGCCGCCGATTCCGGATGTGGCGCAAGTGCTTGCCATGCCTTCGGTGCCGAAAGTGGCGAATACGAAGCTGGTGACGCTGGCGGTGACCGACGATGTGCCGCTGCGCGATGTGCTGTTCGAGCTGGGGCGGCTTGCCAAAGTGGATATCGAGGTGGGGCCGGGGTTGGATAAAACCGGGATTAACCTGCGCGCGACGGATCGGCCGTTTAACGAGGTGATTGAGCGTATCGCGACGCTGGGGAATCTGCGCTACAGTGTAAATGGTGGGGCGATTCGGGTAGAGAAGGATACGCCCTATATCAAGAACTATCCGCTGGATTTCTTGAACGTGGTGCGCTCCAGCAACTCGAATTATAGCCTGAATACGAGCGTATTGGCCTCGGGTTCCACCGGAGGCAGTTCTTCGGGCGGCAGCTCGGGCAGCAGCAGTGGATCGGGCAGCAGTGGCGGTACGGTTGGTCAGGTCGGCGCGAACAACACCTCGAGCACGATCGCGTCGCAATCGGAGAGCGATCTGTGGGTAAATCTGCAGGCTTCGGTAGAGGAAATTCTGAAGTTTAATCCGTCTGAAGGCGGCGAAGATGCGGCGGATAAAACGGCCTCTTCCGGGAAAGCAGGCGATGCGCAAGGAGCGGTCACCATTAACCGCCAGGCAGGGGTACTTTCCGTGCGGGCGACGGATCGCCAGCATGAGATGGTGGATCGTTTTTTGAAGTTGATGACGCGTAACACCGCCGCCCAAGTGTTGATCGAGGCGAAAATTGTCGAGGTGGAGCTGAATGATGAGTTCTCCTCTGGTGTCAATTGGAACAAAGTGTTGGGGAATGCGACCGGGACAGGGCCGCGTAGCTACCTTAGTCTTGGGTCGTATAGTCAGCCCGGGTTTTCGCAAACCTTTGGCGGACAATCGTCGAGCGGGATTGCCTTTGGTGTGCGCTCGGGGGATCTCGATTTTGTGATTAAGGCGGCGGAGCAATATGGCACGACGCGGACGCTTTCCAGCCCGCGGCTTTCAGCCATCAACAACCAGCAGGCGGTGCTGACGTTTGCGACCAACGAAGTGTTCTTTGATTGCACCTATACGGCGGCGAGCACCACTACCAGCGGTACAGGTACCACGGGTAGCGGGGGTTCGAGTACCACGGCCACCAATGCGCCTACGTATAACTGTTCGGCGAAGTCAGTGCCCATCGGGATTATTTTGAATATTCTGCCTTCGATTAATCTCGATCATCAGGAAGTCACGCTCAGCGTGCGTCCGACGCTGACACGTAAGTTGAGCGATGCAGTGAATCCACAAGGTGCATTTACACGGGCAGCGGCAGTTGCTACTGCGACTACAAGCGCAGCGATTGATCTGGCGAAAGCCATCCCGGATACGGCCGTTCCAGTGATTCAAGTGCGCGAGGTTGACTCGATCACCAAGGTGAAAAGCGGCGGTGTTATGGTGATTGGCGGCCTGATGGAGGACCGCGCGACGGCCAACACGGCTGGCGTTCCGGGATTGAATGAGTTGCCCATTATCGGCAATCTTTTCAAAAACCGGGATGACGTGAAACATAAATCCGAGCTGATTATTTTCATCAAGGCGACGATTGTAAACCCGGATGGCAGTGCTACGCCGGTTGATGTAAAACTCTACAACAAGTTCATAACGGATCCGCGTCCGCTCTTCCCTAAAGAGATTCCGGCGCCGGAAGCTAAGCCAGATAGCGGAATCTAGGTGCGCCTGAAACACCGGCGAATGAAGGAATAAGCCCATGTGGACGAATATTCGTTATGTGCTGCTCACCGCGATGCGTGATCGGCTGTTTTTCGGCCTGCTCGTGTTTGTGTTGATTGCGGCCTATCTCTCGAGCGTGCTCGGCTCCACCGCCATGCTCGAGACGGAGCAGATGACTCTCGCCTTCACCGCCGCCTCGGCGCGGGTGATTATTATGGTGGGGATCATTGTGTTTATCGGGTTCCACATGCGCAACGCGTTCGATGCGCGCGAGATTGATGTGCTGCTGTCGCGGCCAATTTCGCGCAGCACGCTGGTGATTTCCTATCTGCTGGGGTTCGCGGCGGTGGCGACCTGCCTGGTGGTGCCGACCGTGGGGCTGATGGCGCTGATCGGGCCGCTGAACCAGACTGGGTTTTGGCTCTGGTCGCTGAGCTTGCTGCTGGAATCCTGGCTGGTGGTCGCGGTGGCGTTGTTTGCCTCGCTCACCATGAAAAGCGGCGTGGGTACGGTGCTCTCGTCGCTGGCGGTGTATACGTTGTCGCGGATGATGGGGTTCTTTCTGGCGACGACGCATTCCGGCTCGGTTTTCCGTGAGCAGGAAGTCGATCAAGGCGCGCATTGGTTGATGGATGCCGTTTCGGTGATTGTGCCACGGCTCGACTTTTTCGCTAAAAGCAACTGGCTGATCTATGGCGCAAAATCCTACGAAGACCTCTATCTGTTCCTGATGCAGGCGGCGGTGATTATTCCGTTGCTCGTTGCGGCGTCGGTCATCGATTTTATGCGCAAACAGTTCTAGTAAAGGAGTGGTGAGACGCTCGACGCTCGCTTCCAGGCATCATGTCCCTTTTTACGCGTTCCTACGAACATACCAATTTACGCACCACGTTGCGTATTCCTGGCTTTAAGGTGGCAACGGCGGCGTTGCTTGCATTCACGGCGTTGCAGGGGGTGTTCTGGCACCATACCAACGACATTAAACCCGAGATGGAAGTGGTGGATGATGTGCCGGGCGAGCGCACGGTGCGCGCGCTTTCTTTCGGCGATGATGAGGCATTTTTCCGTCTGCTGGCGCTCAATATCCAGAACTTTGGCGACACGTTCGGGCGTTTCACCGCGCTCTATAAATACGATTTTAACAAGCTCTATCATTGGTTCCGCCTGCTGGATGGCTTGAATCATGAGTCGAACTATCTGCCTGCCATGGGGGCGTATTATTTCAGCCAGACGCAAAACCCGGCGGATGTGAAATACATCATCGATTACCTCGACGAATATACCGATGGCCGCGCCAAGGAAAAATGGTGGTGGGTGGTGCAGGCGTCGTATCTGGCCTCGCACAAATTGGGGAATATTGATCG
>CAZUOS010000217.1:0-3429 GCA_964621415.1 uncultured Azospirillum sp. | reverse complement strand
CTATGGCACCGGTCGCCGTAAGGACGCGGTCGCCCGCGTATGGGTGAAGCGTGGTACCGGTAAAATCACCGTCAACGGCAAAGCGCTGGATGTCTATTTTGCACGTCCCGTACTGCGCATGATCATCAACCAACCGTTCGCCGTGCTGCAATCGGAAGGCAAGTTCGACGTCACCGTCACCGTCGTCGGCGGCGGGCTTTCGGGCCAGGCCGGTGCCGTGCGCCACGGGATCTCCCGCGCGCTCGATCAGTACGACCCGAGCAACCGTCCGGCGCTGCGTAAAGCAGGCTTCATGACCCGCGATAGTCGCGTGGTTGAACGTAAGAAATACGGTAAGGCGAAAGCCCGCCGCAGCTTCCAGTTCAGCAAGCGCTAAGCGCGCCACTGCTGGAGCACGAAAAGCCGCCCATTTGGGCGGCTTTTTTGCTGGCGGCGATCGGGTATTGTCACAAAAGTTTCATACTCTCGCTGGTAGAGATTCGATACACTACGTCCATGACCGACGCCGCCACCCCCAATCAGCCCCCCGATGCGACGCAAGCTGCGCCCGCAACGACCCCTGTGGCGCGCATCGAACACAAGCTGGATCAGCTCGATCAGCGTCTGCAAACCATCGAACGGCAAACCGCGCCGAAGGACAATCCAGCCCACGACCCCAAAGCAAGCCGTATCACCGTCGCGCTGGCGTTTGCGCTAGCCGGATTCAAGCTCGGCGCCTTCTTGTGTGGCAAAGTAGGCCTCTTGCTCATCGATCATCCACGCGCCTTCAAACGTGCCGGGTTTGAGGGGATCAAAGATTTGTGGGTCACCGTCTTTACGTTGGGCAAAGATAAAACCCTGGCTCAAACAACCGATACGCTGAAATATACGCTCATCAGCTCTGCCGGAGGCTCTATCCTCGGCCCGATTGCAGGAGCGTGGATTGGCTTCGTCCGTGGCGACCGCCTCGACAAACCAAGCGACTTGTTCGCTCATCCCATCGAGTCGATGAAGAAGATTTTGGGCCCAGCCCCCGCCAAGCACCCCCCTACCCCCATGCCTGCCTCCACCACACCCAAAAACACCCCGACACAGCCATCAGCAGGCACGATTACTCACGAAGGCAGCCTGAAAGAAGCACATGGCATTACCCGTTAAGCCGCTTCGTCACAGCGCTTTGACTTTCTGCCCCCTCCATAGTAAGTTCCACCGCTTCATCGCAGAAGACGTGAATGTGGAGTCCCCATGAATAAAACCATCGCCACTGCCATCCTCGGTGCTTCGGGCTATACGGGTGCCGAGCTGCTGCGCCTATTGGAGGGGCACCCGGCGTTTCGCATCGTCGCCCTCACCGGCGAGAGCCAGGCCGGAAAACCCATGGAATCGGTCTATCCGCACCTGCGTCACCGGGCGCTACCACCGCTGGTAAAACATGCGGAAGTGGATTTCTCCGCCATCGAGCTGGTATTCTGCTGCCTGCCGCACGGCACCACGCAAACCATCATCGCAGGCTTGCCACCGCATGTGCGCATTGTCGATCTCTCGGCAGATTTCCGCCTGTTCGATGCCAGCGCCTACGAGGCCTGGTATGGCCACCCCCACCAGGCGATGGCGCTGCAACATACCGCCATCTACGGCATCACCGAATGCGCGCGCGCGGCCATTGCATCCGCGCGGCTGGTGGCCAATCCCGGCTGCTACCCCACCTCGATCCTGCTGCCCATGCTGCCATTGGTGGAAGCGGGGTTGGTCGACCCGTGCAGCCTCAGCGCCAACTCGCTTTCGGGCGTTTCGGGCGCGGGGCGCAGTGTCAAACAGGAAATGCTCTTTACCGAGCTGGAAGGCGGCGTTTCGGCCTATGGCATCGGTCATCACCGCCACATGGCCGAAATCGAGCAGGAGCTAACCAAAGCCTGCCGCACCACACAGCCCTCGCACCCAGAAATCCGCATTTCTTTCACCCCCCATCTGGTGCCCATCACCCGGGGCATGCTCAGCACCATCCACGCCACGCTGGCACCGAACGCCACGGTCGAGGCCGTGCGCATGCAGTTGCAGCAGCGCTATGCGAACGAGCCGTTCGTCCGCGTGCTCGCCTCCGGCAGCCCCAGCACCCACCAGGTGCGCGGCACCAATCAATGCGTCATCAGCGTGCATGCGGGCCGGCGCGAAGGCGAGGTCATTCTCATCTCGGTGATTGATAACCTCGGCAAGGGCGCGTCCGGTCAGGCGCTGCAAAATGCGAACCGGATGTTTGGCCTACCTGAAACCACCAACCTCGAACGCACCGCCATTTTCCCTTAGTTTCACATGATCCAGCAGCACGCACCGCTTATTCTCGCCTCCGGCTCGTCCATCCGTCAGCAGATGCTGAAATCGGTGGGGCTGAAGTTTAGCGTCATCCCGAGCGGTGTCGAGGAAGACACGATCAAAGCCGCCATGAAAGACGCCCCCATCCCGGCGCTGGCACAGGCGCTTGCCCGCGCCAAAACCCTCTCCGTCAGCAGCGCCCACCCGGAGGGCTACACCATCGGTGCCGATCAAATCTGCGCGCTCGAAAACCGCATCCTCTCCAAGCCCGGCAGCTACGAACGCGCCGAGGCCCAACTGGCCGAGCTTTCCGGCCGCACGCACCAGCAGCACTGCGCCGTCACCCTCGCCCAGGGCGACGCCGTGCTGTGGGAGTTTCATGCCGTCGCCACCCTCACCCTGCGCACGCTTACTGCCGCCGAAATCAAAGCCTATGTCGCGGCCGACGCACCGCTTGCCTCGTGCGGAGCCTATAAGTTCGAGGGGTTAGGGCGCTACCTTTTCGCCAACGTCGAGGGCGATCACGATGTCATCCAAGGCCTTGCCCTCGTTCCCCTGCTGGCCGAATTGCAACAACGCGGCGTGGTGAGACTGTCGGCATAACGCCGGAACGTCATTGCAAGCGAAGCGAAGCAGTCAATCAAACTTGAAAAAGAGCGTCATCCCGGCCTTGTGCCGGGGTGACGCTCTTTCTTCCACGCTCTTTCCATGAAGTTGCCTTGGGCAACCTTAGTGAAACTGCTCTTGCTCGGTGCTCCCTTTGAAGGCGGTGGTGCTGGCCTGCCCGCCGCTGATCGCTTCCGCAACCGCATCGAAATAGCCCACGCCCACCTCGCGCTGGTGCTTCACGGCGGTGAAGCCGTGGCTCGCATCGGCGAATTCTTTTTCCTGCAGCGTCACATAGCCCGCCATGCCGGATTCCTTGTATTTGCGCGCCAGGTCGAACATACCGTGATTGAGGGCGTGGAAGCCCGCGAGCGTGATGAACTGGAACTTATAGCCCATGGCCCCGAGTTCCTTCTGGAACTTGGCGATCGTCGCGTCATCCAGGTGTTTTTTCCAGTTGAAGCTGGGGCTACAGTTATAGGCGAGGTATTTGCCCGGAAACTGCTTATGCACGGCCTCGGCGAATTTCTTGGC
>CAZUOS010000216.1:0-3433 GCA_964621415.1 uncultured Azospirillum sp. | reverse complement strand
GTACAGTATACGATTTTTTGTGTTAGTTTTCAATTCTTGTCTAACCGTTTTGCTTCTGCCCATGCGAGTTCATAGATCTTTTTCATAGCATCAGCAATTTCTGTACTTTCTATAATGATGCCGAGTTTCTCTCTCCATGATGCGATCATCACCTTATTATCGTAGATATTTATTTCTGGAGAGAAATAGTATGTGTTTGCAGGAACAAGCGCACTCTCTCGCATTTCCTCAGAATCTTTTGATTTTCTTTCACGACCGATCTCAGTATCAGGAATTATTGCGCGTATGTGTATGCCAGCTCCAGCACGTCGATGATAATATTTTGGGAAATAATTTGGTAAACCATTGTGCATATCATCTACTGTTGCATATGCACGGATCGGTTCATGACTTGTAAGTGTATCCTCATATACTTCTTTGAGTCCTTCTTCTCCTTCGTAAAACTTTACACGAGGTCTGTCGGTAATATTGTGAATAGATTTGAGTTCTGGAACAAGTGTAGTTTGTGCGAGTTTCAATGATTCGTGTAACTGTTTTATTTCGCTTGCAATGTGGTTTTCTATTTTTTCTGGAGATTCTGCTACATATTCCTGTTTGGGTTCCTTGCCGGAAATGGAGACAAGACCTTTTACTGCTAATGAATCGAGAATATCATATCCCGTAGTTCGATTGATGCCTGCTTTACGCGCAATAGTCGAAACAGTACCTTTTCCAAGTTCGAGTAGTGAGATATACACAGCCACTTCTTTGTCGGTAAAACCAATAGTTTGGAGGCTATTTGAAATGTTCAAATACTTGTTTTGCATAGTATAAGTATATAGTATGGTCGATATTTGTGTCAATAATTTTCCACAAAATAAATAAACTTTGTTTTAATACTTATTTTTATTTATATTTTTCAATATATTTTGACGACAGTAGTTGACAAGAATTTTATAAGATTTATAATAAAGGAGAAATATCTTATTAAGAAATAAAAATATAACATATGACCATATTAATTATCACTGCATCACTTTGTTTTACTTTGAATAAATTCTTCTTAGTAAACAAAGAAACCATCCCCATTCCTAAACAGATTAGTTGGTTTTTTGGATTTCTTGGAGCACTCTTGTTCATAGTCTATTTCTACAAAACTGATAGTTTAATTTTATCTACGTTAGAAATTGGATTATTGCTACTTACTCTCTATAGAACAATCTCAACTAAGGAAAATAAAACAACAGAGAATATTCTTGGCTTTATAGTTTTAGTTGTACTAGCTATTCAACTCTACGTTACTTTTCTTGGGTTACTTGGGGTCTTGCAATTTATTGCTTCAGTATGTATGTTGTGGGGAACGTATAGAATGATTAGAAATAATTTTGTTTCTGGTTTTCTACTATATGGTTTAGGGCATTTATTTGCTGCTCAGTATGGCTATAAAATGGATTTAGAAATTTTTTGGAAATTTCAAATAATACAAGCAATTATTTGTTTATTTGTATTATGGAAAACAGACAAGGAATTGTATTCAAAGAAAAAATTAAAAGTATGTTTAAGTACTACTTTTCTATCCTGTTTATTTTTGTTCATAAGTTTTTAAAAGGTATGTTTATATAAATCAATCCTTGCTCTAGAGAAATAGTCTCAAAACACTCATTCCTCTCTTTTATAAAGTTAATGTGGTACTATTTATGATATAACGAGGTTTACCTCAGAATCAATTATGCAATTACAAAATTGTAAAACTTGTACAAATGAATACAAAATACGAGATGAAGATCTTGTCTTTTACGAGCAAGTAAAAACTGCGCCACCATTATATTGTCCAGAATGTCGAATGGCTCAGAGACTCATGTTTAGAAATGAGCGTGTTTTATACAAGAGAAACTGTGATCTATGTAAGAAAGATATGGTTACGTTGTATGCTCCAGAATCACCATATACAGTGTATTGTTCAAAATGCTGGTGGAGTGATAATTGGGATCCAAAATCATTTGCAATGGATTACGATCCAAACAAGAAATTTTTTGATCAATACAAAGAACTTCAATTAAAAGTTCCTCGACTCGGCATTGTTGAAATTCAAAATGTTAGAAGTGAATACACAAATGGTTCCGCTGAGAATAAAGACTGTTATTTGATCTTTGCTGCTGACTATAACGAAGACTGTTTGTACGGAAGACTGCTACAAAGAGACAAACAATGTGTTGACTGCGCGTTCTTGCATGAGTCAGAGCTCTGTTATGAGTGTATAGATTGTCGAAGCTGTTTCAAGTGTGTGTATTCTGAACAATGTCAGAGTTCATCTGACTTACTCTTTTGTTATAACGTCAGAAACTCGAATAACTGTATTTTTTGCACAAATGGAGTGAATTTATCAAATGCAATATATAACGTTAAGTATTCAAAAGAAGAGTTTGAAAGGAAAAAAGCTGAAATCTTAAAAGATTATGAAAGTATTGAAAAAGCAAAAAAAGAATTTGAGGAGTTGAAAAAGAATACCATCAGGAAATTTGCTGATCAGACAAAATGCCACAACGTGTCAGGTGATTATATTCATAATTGCTATGATGGAGTTCAACTGTTTGATACGTATGATGCAAAGAACTGTTCATATATGAAGGACGCCGAGAAACCAGTTGATAGTATGGATTGTAATAACTACTATTATAATCCTCAGTTTGGTTATAACGTAATGGGCGCACTCGAAGGTAACATGTTAAAAAATTGTGCGTTTGTATTTTATGGTAATGAACTTGAATACTGTGATAACTGACACCATCTTTCAAATGGTTTGGGTTGCATTTCTGTGCGCAAAGGCGATTATATGATTCTCAATAAAACATATTCTAAAGAACAGTATTTTGAAATTAAAAACCAAATTGAGAAACAGTTGAAAGAGGATGGACTCTTTGGTCAATTTTTCCCGGTAACAGTTGCTCCTTTTGCATATAACGAATCTCTCATTCATGATTTTTATCCTTTGACCAAAGAAGAAGCTCTTGCTAGAGGATATAATTGGCAAGATAAAAAAACTGGAACATATGGAAAAGAAACAGTTCAAAAAGGAAAAATTCCACAAACAGTAGAAGAAATCAGAGATGACGTAACAAAAGAAATCTTTGTTTGTGAAACATGTGATAAAAATTATAGATTAGTTGACTCAGAGGTAACATTTTACAAAAAGATGGGCTTACCCATTCCCCACAAAGATTTTGAATGTCGTCATCAAGATAGAATGAATAAAAGAAATGGAATGAAACTTTATTCTCGTTCGTGTATGAAAGAAGGTTGTGATAATACTTTTGAAACCACTTATGCTCCGGAGAGATTAGAGAAAATCTATTGCGAGAAATGTTTTCAACAAGAAATATACTAAGTTCTTTTCTTCTCAACTCCGTGTTTCACACGGAGTTTTGTTATTTCATTTTCGTTTACCGATTCCTTT
>CAZUOS010000215.1:0-3436 GCA_964621415.1 uncultured Azospirillum sp. | reverse complement strand
CTCAGTATAAGGCGCGATGACATAGGTTTCCGTATCCGTTCCGCCGGATTTTTTACCGCTAATGACAATACCTGCCTTCTTGAACGGCAGGCTATTGCGGGTTTTGACGTCTGGGTTCTGCTTGCCCATGAGGCTCCTTCGGGTGATGGAGCCATTCTAACGGGTGGCGCGCGACGCTTCACGTGACAGTTTTATGACATGCGGCAAACAGCCCAGGGTTGTTTTTGGGGGCGCGCTTGATTTTTGAATTAACATTTACTATTGAGCTTGTTAGCTTTGATCAATGAACCTCGATGAAGCCGATGAAGGGCAGCTCGCGGTAGTGGTTGGCATAGTCCAGCCCATAGCCGACGACGAACTTATCCGGGATGCTGAAGCCCACAAAGTCGGCCTTGGCGGGCACTTGCAGCTTGCCCGGCTTCTCGAGCAGCACGGCGATTTTGACGTCGGTCGCGCCTCGTTCGCGCAGCAGGTCGTGGGCGAAGCGCAACGTGCGCCCGGTTTCGAGAATATCGTCAAGAATCAGCACCTGGCGGCCCGCAACGTCGTCGGCGAGGTCGCGGCCAATCACCACCGAGCCGGTGCTTTGCGTGGCGTCGCCATAGCTGCTGAGGGTCATGAAGTCGATCTGCGGATGGATGCCGATGGCGGAAAGCTCGCGCACCAGATCGGCCGTGAACATAAACGACCCCCGCAGCAACGAGACAATCAGCAGCTCGCCGCTCACCTTCGCGGCAATTTCGGTGGCCAGCGCCTCGATGCGCTCTTTAATTTCTGCCGCCGAAAATAATACGGGAATCGAACGTTTCTCGAAGCTCATGCTATCTCACCATCAGGTCGAACCGGTGCCCCATATCCACCACCATGGTGCTGACGCTGGCCCCTTGCGCCGTCTCCACATTCGGGATGCGGAACGGGTAGGTGTCACCGCCTTTGAGGGTAATATCCACCGGGTATTCACGCCCCCACAGCGTGCGGTTTTCTTTGTCGTGCAGCTCCACCCGCACGCTTGGCACGGTGCGGGTTTTCCCGCTTTCGTTCTGGATGCTGCCGGTGCGGATATAGCGGGTTTTCCCGCTCTCTTTGTCTTCCTCCTGCTCGAGATGCACATCGTCGAACACTAGGCCGGTGAGCGGGCGCACGCCAAATGCACCATAGAGGGCGCTGAGGCCAGGCACCGTCATCCACGAGGGGAAATAGGCAACGAAGCTGACCAGTAGCCAGCAGGCCGCCAGCACCGGCACAGCCAGTTTGAAGGGTTTGGGGTCGAGCGCGAAACCCGCGCGGGTGAGGGCAGGGAGCTGCGCCGATTTGGCTGCCGCCGCAGCGGGCGAGGGGGCAGGGGCGTGGGCGTCCTCCTCGGCAGCGATGAGGGAGGCAAGCGCCGCCTCGAGCGTATCGGGCAGGGCGGTCTCGGCTTCCTCGGCGGCGGGGGGCGCATCGCCCGGGTGCAGTGCGTGGAGCACGCTTTCGAGGTCGCTGGTGTCCGAAAGTGCATTGGAAACGGGTTCCGAAACCGGCAAGGTATAGAACCACTCATGCGCGCAGCGGCCACAGCGCACAATGCGCCCCTCGGGCGGAATCATTGTGTCCGGCACCATAAACCGTGCTTTACATGCATCGCACTGAAGAATCATCGGGGAACAGCATAAACCATTTGGCGTTGCGGTGCCAGTCGATATATAGCTGGTTGTGAATTGAGGAATTGAGGAAGATTCCAGCGCGTGTCATCCTGAACTTGTTTCAGGATCCATCGAAGCCGCGATCAGCGGCGTAAAAACTACCGTGCTTGAGCTTGCTCAAACGCAGTAGTATCTCGCACCTGCCGGTGCCCCGATGGATCCTGAAACAAGTTCAGGATGACACGCGCTGGAATCTTCTCCCATTCGCCAATTCTTCATTTCCCCATTTTACCCCCCGCACATGATCCGCTGCAACAACATCTCCCTCGAATACACGCCAGGCAAGCCGGTGCTGCGCCATGTAAACCTGCATCTCGAGGCGGGCTCGTTCACGTTTGTCTCGGGCGCGAGCGGCGCGGGCAAGTCGTCGTTGCTCGGCATGTTTGCCTTATCGATTCGTCCGAGTTCGGGCGGGCTGTCGCTGTTTGGCACCGAGGTGACGGAGCTTTCGCGCGAGGAGCTGCCGCTGATGCGGCGTAAGATCGGCACCGTGTTTCAGGACTTCCAGCTGCTCAATCACCTGAGTGTGGCGGATAACGTCGCCCTGCCGCTGAAGATTCTGGGTGAACCGCGCGATGAAATCGAGACTAAGGTGAAGGAGCTGCTGGGCTGGATTGGCCTCGAAGGGTTTGCCGATGTTCGCCCGCCGGTGCTCTCAGGCGGGCAGAAGCAGCGCGTCGCCATCGCCCGCGCGGTGATCAACAAGCCGCTGCTGATTCTGGCCGATGAGCCGACCGGCAACCTCGATCACGAGCTTTCCATGAAGCTGATGTATCTCTTCCGTTCGCTGAACAAAGTGGGCACCACGGTGGTATTCGCCACCCACGATAGCTCGCTGATGGAAGCGTTCGATTATCCCACCCTTTACCTGCGCGACGGTCACCTCAGCCGCACCCGGCGGTGAGTGGCGTGGTGATTCTAGGATCTGTCATCCTGATATCCGCGTTCAGGATGACAGCTCTGGAATATGGCAACAGGTTTAATCTATGCACTCCACACTTATGACCGAATCGCTCCCCAGCTACCTCACCGGCTTGAACCCCGAGCAGCGCCTCGCGGTCGAGACCACCGATGGGCCGGTGCTGGTGCTCTCGGGCGCGGGCACGGGTAAAACGCGCGTGTTGACTACGCGCATCGCGCACCTCATCGCCACCAAGCGCGCCTTTCCGGGGCAGATTTTGGCGGTTACCTTCACCAACAAAGCGGCGGCAGAGATGCGCGAGCGGGCGAATCGATTGCTGGAGCGAGGCTTGCTCCAAAGCTCCCCCCTTGAGGGGGAGCCGAATCCCTCTTGGGATTCGGTGGGGGGTTCGGTGCCACACGCCCAGACTTCAGAATATGCGGGAACGTACCCCCCACCAAATCGCAAGGGCGATTTGGCTCCCCCTCAAGGGGGGAGCTTTGGAGCCAGCGGCGCGGATGGCGTTTCAAAAACTGCCTTCCCCTGGCTCGGCACCTTCCACTCTCTCTGTGCCAAGCTGCTGCGACGCCACGCCGAGCTGGTGGGGCTTTCGCCGCAATTCACCATTCTTGATGACGACGACCAGCAACGGCTCATTAAGGCACTGCTGGCAGAGCATAACATCGACCATACACGCTTTCCCACCCGCGCCATGCAAAACGTGATCCAAGGCTGGAAAGACCGCGCCCAGACGCCCGATAAAATCACCGAGCGGCCAGGCACCTATACGCTTCACGAAGTGGCGGCGAAGCTCTACCCGCTCTATCAAGCACGCCTCAGAACCCTAAACGCC
>CAZUOS010000214.1:0-3461 GCA_964621415.1 uncultured Azospirillum sp. | reverse complement strand
TCGGGATCTTTTGACGCTTCCGCCATGCGTGCTCCTTAACCTTGGGTTACGTTATGCCAAGGCACTTTCGTTGCGCAAGATTTTTTCACCATTGTGGCCGCTCGGCGTCACCAGCCTGTGAATGAATGGTAAAGGATTGGTAATAATGACACAGGGGTGTGGCCGAACGGTTGGGGCTGGGGTATAAACTTCTCATGGCAGAAGTAACGATCGAGACATGGTTTGAAGTGCTCAAGCGCGACCACGGGAACGCGGAAGCGCTGGCGCAGATCGGGCAGCATTATTTTTTCCGCGAGCAGTGGGTGCTGGCGGCGGCGTATTTCGAGGCCGCGCATGTGATTGCGGCATCGGAACGGCTGGATCTCATGCGGGGGCTAACGGCGAATCGACGGCAGGATTTCGATCATGCCCGGGCGTGTTTTTCGCGCGTGCTGGCGAATAATCCGGCGCAGCTTGAGGCGAAGGCCGGGCTTGGCAACAGCTATTACCTCGCCGGGCAGTGGGCCGAGGCGGTGGCGCTCTATACCGAGATTGCGCCGCAATTGCCGCATCAGGCCGATGTGCCCGCTTGCCTGGCGGTGTGTCATCGTCGGCTGTTTGCGTTCGATGCGGCGATTGTCCAGTATCGCAAAGCACTGGCGATCGATCCCACGCCCAGCGCTTATGCCGATCTCGCCTGGGCGCTGTTCGAGCAAGGGGCGCATGAAGAAGCCGAGGTGATGTATAAAAGCGGGCTGACGCGCTATCCCGAAAGCAATAATCTGCGCTATGGCTACGGCTTTTTTCTGCTGCATGTGGGAAGGTGGGAAGAGGGCCTGCCGCTTTATGAATTGCGCTGGCGCACCAGCAAGCTGGGGCCGCGCTATCAGAACATTGTCGGCAACCTTGCGCAGCCTTGCTGGGATGGAAAAGCCTCGCTTCTGGGTAAAACGGTGATGGTGGTTTCCGAGCAGGGCGCGGGCGATCTGATCCAGTTTGTGCGGTATGCGCGCGAGCTAACAGCGCTTGGGGCGCGGGTCGAGATTCTGGCGCCACCCTTCATGCGCGAGGTGATGGAAACCGTGCCCTGGTGTGCGGGCGTCCACACGCGCTATGAAGCGATTCCGCCGTATGATTTTTACGTGCCGCTGATGAGCTGCCCGCTATTTTTTGGCTTGCGCCCGGGTGCAGTGCCGGGGGTGGAGGAGCCGTATCTGCGCGCGCCGAGGCCGCGGGCGCGGTTTAGCGATAAGCCGACCATCGGGCTTGTGTGGGGCGGCGATGTGAAGAACGAATATGAGTTTTATCGCTCGCCGGGCTTTGCTGCCTATCAACCGTTGATCGATGCGCACCCCGAATGGTGCTTTGTGGCCTTGCAGGTGGGGCCGCAATTGGCGCAGGCCGATGCCTATGTGGCAGCGGGCAAGCTGGTTCCGGCCTCTGCCACGATTGAGGATTATAGCGATACGGCTTCGGCGCTCAGCGCGGTCGATCTGCTCATCAGCAGTTGCACGTCGCCCCTGCATCTGGCGGCGGCGATGGGGGTACCGACCTATGGCTTACTCTCTGCCTGCCCGGATTGGCGCTGGTTCGGCGAGGCGCGGCAAAGCGCGTGGTATCCCAGCCTCACCCTGTTTCGGCAGGCAACCCTCGGCCAATGGCGCGAGACCATTGATGCCGTGCACGCGGCGCTGCTACAGCGCGCGTGGTAGCGAGGCACTATCCTAGCGCCAGTGGCGATAGTGCGGGTAAAGGCGTGGATACTCGTGCGGATAATAGTGCCGCCCGCCTTCGTATTCAAACACGACAAACGGTTCCGGCGGCATGACATATACCTGATTCTGCCGCACCACGTAGCTGACGTTCGCGCCCTCGTTCGGGTCACTCGGTGGCAGCAGCTTCCACGAGCCATCAGGCTGGAGGCAGTCGGTGCCATAGCCCTGCTGCGTACGCCCTTCGATGGTGATGGTTTGCTGGTATTCGCGGCAATAGGGTTGCTGCGCGAAAGCAGGTGCTGCGCCGAGCAGCGTCAGCATGCCAATGCCCGTGAGTAGAAGCGAGTGTTTCATTTGTGCCTCCTGTGGTTTCAACATCAGGAGGCGTAGCACGGTTCGCTGATGGCAAGCTGAAGTGGCTTAACCCAGCGTGTGCAGCAGAATCAGCGTTGCGAGGCCGAGGAAGCTGAAGAAGCCGACGCAATCCGTGACGGTGGTGAGGAAGATGGCGCTCGAGATGGCGGGATCAAATCCGCGTCGATGCAGGAAGATGGGGATAATCGCGCCCCAGAAGCCCGCCATGGTCATGGTGAAGGCGTTGGCGAGCAGCATGACGAGAGCGATTTTCGCGTCGCCAAACTTGGCATACACGCCGAGTGCCATAATCAGCCCCAGCCCGCCGCCATTCATAAAGCCGATGAGCATTTCCTTCAGCACATAGCTTTTGGCGTTGGCTTCGGTGAGCTGGCGCGTGGCAATGGCGCGCACGGCCACGGTGATGGTTTGGGTGCCGGTGTTGCCCCCCATCGAGGCCACCATGGGCGACACCACGGCGAGCGCGACGATTTTCTCGATCGTTCCCTCGAACAGGCTGATGACGGCAGCGGCGAGGACCGCAGTGATGAGGTTGATGAACAGCCACCAGAAGCGCGAGCGCACGGTTTCCCAAATGCTGGCGTGGAAGTCCGATCCCTTCACCCCCCCGGCGCGCAGGTAATCTTCTTCGTCCTCTTCGGCGATCACGTCCACCACGTCATCGACGGTGATGGTGCCGACGAGGGTTCCCTCGTCATTCACCACCGGAGTTTCGACCAGGGCGTATTTGCGGAAGAAATGCGCAACCTCTTCCTGGTCCATGTCGGTGGTGACGGCATAGAGGTTGGTTTGGCGGATAGTCTCGAGTAGCACGTCGCGCTTATGGGCGAGAATGGCGCCAAGCAGCACGCGCCCCGTGGGCACGAAGTTGGCGTTCACCGTGTAGATCACGTAGAAATATTCCGGTAATTCTTCTGACCCGCGCAGGAAGTCGATCGTGTCGCCAACATTCCAGAACTCGGGCACGGCGACGAGCGCTTTGCGCATCAGGCGTCCGGCGGAATCGGGCGCGTAGGTGAGGCTTTCCTCGACCTCTTCGCGCATCGGCAGCGGCATGCCTTCGAGCAGCTCGAGCTGCTCGGCAGGGCCGAGATCTTCGAGGATATGCACCGCGTCGTCGGTCTCAAGCTCGGCGATCACTTCGGCGGATTTTTCGGTGCCAAGCGCGTCGAGCACGTCCTCGGCGGCGTGGGGCGAAAGTTCGGCGAGCGTTTCGGAATCGAACTCGGCAGCGAGCACTTCGGTCAGCCAGCGGCGGTCGTCGGGGTTTAATTGCTCGAACAGTTCGGCCTGGTCGGGGGCGGCGAGGGGGGCGACAAGGGTGCGCGTGGCGACTGCATCCTCGCGGCCAATGGCGGCAAAAATCGCGCTCAGCAATTCGGGGGTCAGCTT
>CAZUOS010000213.1:1940-3465 GCA_964621415.1 uncultured Azospirillum sp. | reverse complement strand
CCCGCCATGCCAAGCGCGGTGCTGAATGCTTGCGGCGATTCCTGCCAAAAGCGTGGCAGCGCGCTCACAAAATGCGCTAGCGTATCGGCCACGGCTTCCTGCTCTTCGGCGCGGAAGCGCCCGAGCACATAGTCATGCACCTCGCCCCGCCCGCCCGGGTGGCCAATGCCAAACCGCACACGCCAATAATCCGGCCCCATCGCCGCATCGATATCCTTAATGCCGTTATGCCCGTTGGCCCCGCCACCACGCTTCACGCGCACCGTGCCGAGCGCCAATGCCAGCTCATCATGCAGCACGAGAATACGCTCCGGCGGAATCTTGTAGAAGCTGGCCGCCGCCTGCACACTCCGGCCCGAGCAGTTCATGAAGGTTTCGGGTTTCAGCAGCAGCAGCGCCTCCCCCGCGAGGGAGATTTGCGTCACCTGTCCTTGAAACTTGCTGCTAAAGCGCGCCCCGCCCGCCAGCACATCAACCGCCATAAAGCCGATATTATGCCGCGTCAGCGCATACTGGGCGCCCGGATTTCCTAAGCCTGCGATAAGGTACATCGCGTACCCCACCTAACTAAAAAAGAGGCGTGAAGTGACTATTGCTATTTCTTAGCCGCGGGCTTTTTCGCATCCGCAGCGGCACCCGCTGCCGGAGCTTTCGCGGTCGAAGCCGGAACAGCACCCGCAGCCGTCGTCGAAGCGCCCGCAGCCGGCTCTTCATCCTTCTGACGGCCTGCGATCGAGGCGATGGTGATGGTGCGGCCACGCGCAGCCTGGCTCACGCCCTTGGGCAGTTCAATGCCCGCGAGGTGAATCGAGCTACCGATATCGAGCGTCGACACATCCACATCGATCGAGGTCGGGATGTTCGCAACCGGGCACAGCAGTTCCACGCGGTGCGACACCACGTTCAGCGCGCCGCCGCGTTTTACGCCAATCGACTTATCCGCGTTCAGGATATGCACCGGCACCCATACTTTCACGGTCGAGGTCTCGTCCACCGCGAGGAAATCCGCATGTTCGATTTTATCGGTCACCGGGTTCAGCTGCACATCGCGCGGGAACGCAAAAATATCTTTGCATTCGCCTTTCAGCGCCACGATTTTGTTCATGAAGCCGCCACGGAAATATTCGTTGCTGATCACGCGCGCTTCCACCGTCAGGTTGACGTTGGCTTTCCCGTTCGCATACACGTTCACCGGCACGAAGCCAGAACGACGGATAGCGCGGGCGGCACCTTTGCCCACCCCGTTACGCGATTGCACTTGAATTTCGACGGCCGCTTTCATGGCATATCTCCTTGTATTTCCTAAACCACTCGGGGAATCACACCCACACGAGTCCTGACCCTTTCTTGCCGCAAGGGAGCAGGGCTTATAAGCGGGCCTTCGCGAACTTGCAAGGAGAAAGTTTGGCCCGCGCTGGCACGCTGTTTGCCTAAGTGCGTATGCCTATCCCGAAACCAGCGTAGCCTATCCTGAACCCACTCATTAACATTTGGTTAATTTTTGCGTGCATTTTAGATATATTTG
>CAZUOS010000213.1:0-1840 GCA_964621415.1 uncultured Azospirillum sp. | reverse complement strand
AAGCAATGTCGAACGCCCTGCTGAGCAGACGCCAATTTCTAAGCAAAACCTTCGCCGGGGCGGCGTTGCTGGCGCTGTCGCCGTCGCTGCTCAAAACAGCCCAGGCTTCGCTTTCGGCCACCAGCCGTAAACTCGCACTCCTGAACCTGCACACGGGCGAGCGTTGCGCTCTCACCTTCTGGGAGGCGGGGCGCTATATCCCTGAAGCGCTCGAGAATCTCAGCCACTTGCTGCGCGATCACCGCAACGATGCAACCCACACCATAGACCCCGCTTTGTTCGACCTGCTGGCGATTCTGCATCAATCGCTCGGCACCAACGCCGAGTTCGAAGTGATCTCCGGCTATCGCTCGCCAGAGAGCAACGCCGCCATGCATGCGCGCTCCTCCGGCGTGGCGAGCCATAGCCTGCACATGGAAGGCAAAGCCATGGATATCCGCGTGCCGGGCCGTGCCTTGACCGATGTCCACCGCACGGCATTGCTGCTGGGCCTGGGCGGCGTGGGCTATTACCCTACCTCGAACTTTGTACATGTGGATACGGGCCGCGTGCGTCAGTGGAGCGGGGTATAGACGCGCGACGGATCGTTTGCTAAGTCATCCCCATGCAGTTTCCGAATCTCTCCCCCGTCGCTTTCTCAATCGGCCCACTCACCGTGCGCTGGTATGCGCTCGCCTACGTTGCCGGCATTCTCCTCGCCCAGCGGTATATTCGCTGGCTGGATGACCGCGAGGCCGCCCGCACCGCCCAGTCCCCGTTGCTCACCCCGCCCGCGCGTGATGATCTCATCACCTATGGCGTGCTGGGCATTATTCTGGGCGGACGGCTGGGCTATGTCCTCGTGTATAACGCACCATATTACCTGGCCCACCCGCAGGAGATCTTCTTTCTGTGGCAAGGCGGCATGGCATTTCATGGCGGGCTGGTGGGCGTGTTGCTGGCGTTTGTGCTGTTTGCCCGCCATTACCAGATCCGCTGGCTAGCGCTGATGGACCGCCTCGCCGTGGCCACCCCCATCGGCCTCTTCTTCGGGCGACTGGCCAATTTCGTGAATGGCGAGCTTTATGGCCGGGTGACGGCTTCGCCGCTCGGCATGGTCTTTCCCCATGGCGGGCCGATGCCGCGCCACCCCAGCCAACTCTATGAAGCCGGGCTTGAAGGCCTCGTGCTCGGCCTGCTGCTATGGCTGCTCGCCACCCGCACGGCAGCGCTGGCATTTGTCGGGCGACTGGGCGGCGTCTTTATCTTCGGTTATGGGCTGGCACGCTTCACGGTGGAGTTCTTCCGCGAGCCAGATGGCCAGCTCGGCACCTATGCGCTGGGCCTCAGCATGGGGCAGCTGCTTTGCCTGCCCATGCTGCTGGCCGGGTTCGCCCTGCTGTGGCGGTCGAAAGCGCAAATCGTCGCCCCGGCTGATTTTCGTGGTTGACATCCCTAAAACCAGTCTCTAAAAAGCCCACCCTCCGATCACGGAACACCAACCAAGAAGAGCGCGTTATGAAAACGTTCTCGGCAACGCCGAAAGACATTAAAAAAGAGTGGCTTATGTTCGACGCTTCGGGCGTCGTGCTGGGTCGCCTTGCAAGCCACGTGGCGAAAGTACTGCGTGGGAAACACAAAGCCACCTTCACACCGAACGCCGATTGCGGCGATCATGTGGTGATCGTGAATGCCGACAAGGTGAAGCTCACCGGTCGCAAGCGCGGCAAGAAGGTCTACTACTACCACACGGGCTACGCGGGCGGCATCAAAGAGCGCTCGGCCGAGCATATCCTCTCGGGCGAACACCCAGAGCGCGTGGTGCTGAAGGCGATCGAGCGCATGCTGCCGAAAGACAGCC
>CAZUOS010000212.1:0-3472 GCA_964621415.1 uncultured Azospirillum sp. | reverse complement strand
ACCCGCACTTCCACCAGCGGAATATCCAGCCACGAATGCACCCCATAAGCATCGAGCGTCGCTGAAAGCCGATCCGTATCGAACCGCACTGGCACATCGAACTCGAAACTCGCCGTAATGCTCTGGCCGCTCGCGGGTGCCGCCGAAAACGTCACGAGGCCACGCGTCGTATCCAGCGTCACCCCGCTCGATTGCAGCACCCCGCCCTTAAAAATCTGCACCGTTCCGCTGACCGGCTTTTTAATCGTGCGCGTTTCAGTAATGCCGCCGCTCACATACGTCTTTACCAGCTGAAACTGCGTGCGCACACCATCGCCCACCCCAAGCGTTTCGCTCGCCTGATAGTCCGTCCAGTCCTTGAAGCGAAACCCCATCGCGCGGCCCTTACGCGCCCGAAAGAACGCAATCAACGCATCCAGCTGCGCCTTGGTCTTCACCCCATGCGCCACGTTATAGCGCGCCCGCGCCTCGCTCCAATGCACGTTACGCTGCTCGTAGCCACTGCTGCTCGCAACCACATCCGTTGCATATTCCGGCCCGCCGGACGAGCCATAGGCAATGTCCGTCGGGAATTGCACTTCGACAAATCCCATGGTGAATCCTGTGTAAAAAAGAGGAAGAGAGAAAAGAGGAGAAGCATTGTCATGCCAGACGCCGATTTTCCCCGATGCGTGAAACGCATCGGATGGAAAAGCGAGTGATGTGGCATCCAGTTTTTTTGACTGGATGCCAGCGTTCGCTGGCATGACAAAAAATTGGCTAAACCTGAATCGCGCTGTTCGCGAGTGCGGCTTGTTGCTCGGCCCGAATGCGCGCAGCAAACCCGCCCTGCGGCACCGCCCTGCTACTACTCACCCGAGACGCAAACGAGCTAGCACGGTCACCCATCGCATAGCGATTCGCCATGCTATTGAGGTTCGGCTTACTGGCCCCCAGCTCCTGCACCTGTAAAATCCCCTGCGCCACGGCCGAGGCTTCGCTGGTCACCGCATTGGCAAGCGCCGGGGTCGCGAGCATCACCTTGTTCTGCTCGTCGATCGTCATTTTATGGAACGGCTTACCGAAGTTCTTCTTAATATATTCGCCGAACTGTTTATCCTGCGAAACCCGCAAGGCAAAAATCAACTGCGGTGTTAAAAACTGGCTAACATCCACCTGCTTTGCCCGCGCCGCTGCGGTGGTGTGCGCAATCGCCTCAAGCAACACTTGCGGGTCCACCTCCTCGTGGCTCAGCGCATGCGCCAAGGCACCACCGGCCAGCATCCCAGCGCCATCGCGCGCCATCAGTGCCGCCGCTTGCAATGTACCCTTCGCAAAACCGGCAACCTTCGAGGCCTCACCGAAAATCTTGATGCCTTCGATACCGTGGTGGACAGCCTCGCCCACCCCTGCGAGCGTACTGCTAACCCCTGACAGCATCCCAGCGGCGATAATGCCGCCATTAATCATCATCGAGCTGCGATTTTCATCCCCCTCTTTCTTGAGGGGCGCACCATAGAGCTTTGCCAGCTCCGGATTGGTCGCTGCGGCCAAACGGAGTTGATCGACCGTCGCAAACCCTTTGCGATTCGAGATCCCAAGCGTACGGTAAATCTGCGCCGTATAAAACTTAGCACGGTATTCCAGCTCATCGGTCGCTTCGACCGAATGCTTCATTCGGTCGAAAAAATGTGCCGCAATATTGAAAGGCGCAGTAGTAACACCTGCCACACCCGGCAGAATGCCGCCCAGCGTCGTCGTGAACGCGGTAAATGCCCCCAGCAACCCTACGCCCATCGAGGCAATCGTCAGCCCGATCTTCAGCATCTTGCGTTCGTCGCGCTTCGGCGGCGAGCCCCATTGCACCATCCGTCCGCCGACCATTTGCGGGCCAGCAGGCATCAAGACACGGTTCTGCGAAGAATAATTCATGTTCACATTCTAGCACGATCACAGGGCCCAGAAGTGTGAAGCTTTTATGACAATCCCTGTGAATAAAGCAAAGATTCCAGAGCCTAAAGCTCCCCCCTTGAGGGGGAGCCAAATCGCTACTTCAGCGATTTGGTGGGGGGATCATCTCGAAGGCTTCTTACCCCCGCGTGAGGGAAGCTTAAGGCTCTAGAATCCCCCCTAAGCCCGTTTCAGCGCCAGCTCGCTCACCTTGCCCTCATGCTGCCGATCGCCCAAGACCATCGCCAGCTGCGGCTTTTCAGCAGCGTGATAAGCGGCTTCTGCCTTGGTCTCACCCCTAGCAGCAGGGGCGGCCACAGGCGCCACAGGCGTTGCGGCGGTTTTGGCGATGGCGGGCGGCGCATCCTCTGCCGCTGCCTTTGCCTTCGCTTCCTTAAGCGCCGCCTCACGTGTACGGCTCACCTCATCGGTCAGCGTCGTAAAGCCGCGCTCATCCGCCAGCAACTGCACCACCTGCTTGGCGCTCATTTCGCGCGTCACCATTTCCTCGGCAATCGGGCGCACCAGGCGATTATACACCCCCCCATGCGCAACCACACTCGGCATCACCCCAATCAGCTCGCGCAATGCCTCCACACGCTGCTCGCGCGTCAGCTGCAGCTCGCCCGCATCGGCCTTATTCAGCGCGGCATAGGCAGACAATAACCGATTCTCCGGCACCAGGTCATGGGTCAAGAACGGCAGCATCTGCGTCATCACAAGCGATGTGCTGGGATTATGAAGATCCTTGAACAGCATCCCATCCGCGACCGTTCCCGCAGCCTCGACGCCCGTTTTAAGCGAGCGCCAGCCCTTCTGATGCACATAGGCCGATTCCACCGCTTTCAGCAGTGGATTATGCGCATTCCCTTCCAGGTCTTGCTTCAACTGCGCCAGCGCTTCCTTCGCCGCGTCGGAATCCTGCCGATGGGTGACATACGTAGCGCCAATTCCCGCCGCCACGCCCAACCCCAGCAGCGCGCTCAACACCGGCACACGCCCTGCGGCTTTGGCCAACACACCCATGCTCTTGCTCAGCGAGCCTTCCGCCGCGCTCGCATAGGTATGGCCAGATTCAGCGAATTTCGCCGCACGCTTCACCTGCTTCAGCAAGGCGTTGGCACGATTCGAGGCTTCCTCCTCAAACGCATTCGTCATGGTTTGCTTTTCCAGCGAGTCCGCCAGCTGATTCAACCGCTCAATCTTCGCTGCGCCCTGCAGATTCCCTGCCGCCTCAAACGCATGATAATGCGATGCCAGCTCGCCCATAGCCACAGGCTTCGGCGCCCGGCCGCGGATCTTGTCGAACATCCGCGAACCAAAGCTTTTGCCTTCATGCGTCACCGCATGCAGCGCATCCTTCACCGCCCGCGCCTCACGTCCACTGGCCCGTTCAGCACTGCTTTTAAACATGCCCTGCATCCAACCATGCAGACGCCCACCGACCGATGTCTCCCCGATGCGATCCAGCCCCCGGCCGATGCCACTGCGCATCCCACGCGTGGCTTCTGCGAGGCGCGCATCGCCCCGTGCGGCCCGTTCT
>CAZUOS010000211.1:0-3483 GCA_964621415.1 uncultured Azospirillum sp. | reverse complement strand
GAGGAATCTATGCAGCAGCTTTCGGCGGCACTGGCCGCGCATTTGGCAGGCGAGGTGACGACGCTTGCGACCTGTTGGAGCATTACGCGTCGCGATGGGGGCGTGCTTTATTTCACGGATCATGATGTGGATCTGGTGGTGGAGGGGCATACGTATAAGGCGGCGGATGGGATGAGCCCGACGGCGGTGTCGTCGCAGCTGGGGTTGTCGGTGGATAATCTCGAGTTCGAGGGGATGTTGAGCGATGCGAGCATCACCGAGGCGGATATTTTGCGCGGGGCCTATGACCATGCCGAGATTGCGCTGTTTATGGTGAATTATGCCGATATTTCGGCGGGGAAGCTCGCCCTCAAGACCGGGTGGCTCGGCGAGGTGACGCTGCAAGGCGGACAGTTTGTAGCCGAGCTGCGCGGCATTACGGCGCGGTTGCAGCAGGCGATTGGCGAAGTGTATTCGGCCACATGTCGGGCGCAATTGGGGGATGCACGCTGCAAGCTGGCGCTTGCGCCTTATACGGTGACGGGCACGGTGAGTGCGGTAGAGGCTGCGCATGCGTTTACGGATAGTAGCCAGACGCAGGCGAATGATTATTTCTCGCACGGGGTATTGACATTTACCAGCGGTGCGAATGCCGGACAAAGCATGGAGGTGCGCGAGTTTGCCGGGGGGCGCTTCAGCCTGTTTTTGCCGATGCCGCTGGCGATTGCGGTGGGCGATCATTTTACGGTGGTGGCGGGATGCGACAAGCAATTTGCTACGTGTGTGGGGCGCTTTAACAACGCGCTTAATTTTCGGGGGGAGCCGCATATCCCCGGCACCGATAAGATGATGGAAACCGCAGCCACACGGACGGCGTGATGGAAGCGGCAGCAGGAATGATTACGCAGGCGCGTCAGTGGCTGGGCGTGCCGTTTCATCACCAAGGGCGTAGCACGGCGGGGCTTGATTGCCTGGGGCTTTTGATGGTGGTGGCGGATGCGATAGGATTACGGTTTGAGGGGAAGCGCGCCTCGGAGCTGGATATTCCGCGCTATGGCGCGCGGCCCGAGGTGGCGGTACTGATTGCTAGGCTTGAAGCGCATTTGCAGCCTGTGGCGGTATCGGCCGCTCGGCCTGGCGATATTGTGCTGCTGAAGGTGCAGGGCTCGCCACAGCATTTGGCGATTTTGAGCGACTATCCGGTGGTGGGAGAAATGGGGATGATTCATGCCTATGCCCCGGCACGGGCGGTGGTAGAGCATCGGTATGATGAGGTTTGGCGGCGCGAGACCTATGCGGTGTATCGTATTTATGAAACACCTAAAAACTGAACTTGCCTTCGATGCCGATGAAGGTGCCGCGCTCGCGGTTGCGGGTGGCGGTGAAGTTGATGTGGTCGTCGTGCTCGCCTTCGTAGAGCGGTGCGATCATGGCGTAGCCGCCTTTAACACGGCGGAAATGCACCTGGTAGGGATCGGCGCCATCGGCATAGTGAAAATAGATAACGCCGAAATCGCGCTTCTGGCTGGGCGGGGCAAAAAAGTTACTGCGCTGAATATCATAGTCGATCACGCCGCAGGCGGCAAAGAGCAATAAGCCAAGGCACGCAACCCGACAGGGCCAATGCGACGCTACCACCGGCGAGGGGGGCGGTGAGGGGAATGCCGTGAGACTGTAGGGTATGGTCATTGCTTAACCCTAGCACAGCAACGTTAATTATTTATTAACTAAATTAAAAAATCTTCCGTTTTTCATTGGGTTATGCTGCGTTGCAGCATGGGGCCTGCGTGAGAAGGGGGAGAGGGTGTAACGCCGAGGGAGTTTTATGGCTTCGATAGTGCTTTCAACCGTAGGGCGCGTGGTGGGGACGTATATTGGCGGCCCGATTGGCGGTCAGATTGGTAGTTCGCTTGGCGAGATGATCGGGGGTGCGATTGATGGCACGCCGAATCATCATTTTGAGGGAGCGCGGCTTGAGAATCTCGCCGTGCAGACCTCGACCTATGGGCGGATGATTCCGATCACGTTTGGCTCGGTGCGGATTGCGGGAAATGTGATTTGGTCGCTGCCGATTAAGGAGCTGGCGACCACCACCACCACGCACACCGGCAAAGGTGGCGGCGGCGCGCGCGCAAGCAAAAGCAGCAGCACGACCTATAGCTATTACATCACGCTCGCGATTGCGATTTGCGAGGGCGAAATTACGCGCCTGAACCGTGTATGGGCGGATGCGCAGTTGCTGGATTTGAGCCAGGGGACGTATCGGGTGTATAAGGGGGATGAGGCGCAACTGCCCGACCCGCTGATCGAGAGTTATGAAGGTGTGGGCGGGACCCCAGCCTATCGCGGGCAGGCCTATGTGGTGATTGAGGATTTCCCGATGGGGGATTTCGGCAACCGCATTCCGAACTTTACCTTCGAGGTGACGCGCAAGGTGCAGCAGCAGGATGTGAGCGGATCGCCGGTTGAGGCAATGGTGAAATCGGTGATGCTGATTCCGGGCTCCGGCGAGTTTGTGTATGACACGGTGGCGGAATATAAGATCAACGGTTCGAGCGCGGGCGGAAGCGTGGTGCAGGGTGGCTATCAGCTGCCGCTGAACCTGCATACACCGGAGGGGAAAGCGAATGTGCTGGTGGCGCTTGACCAGATGCAGGAGACCTTTCCCAACCTCGAATGGGTGGGGGTGGCGGTGAACTGGTTCGGCACCAGTATGGACATTGCCAGTTGCGAGATCTGGCCCTCGGTGGAGTATCAGGCGAACACGGCGACGACGCCGAATAGCTGGAATGTAGCGGGATTGACGCGAGCGACGGCGCGGCAGATTGGCAATGATAGCGGCAAGCTGCGCTATGGCGGCACGCCGGATGATGCGAGCATTCTGCGGCTGCTGACGGAGCTTCGCGCGCGCGGCCTGAAGATTTTCTTTTACCCCATGCTGCTGATGGATGTGGCGGGGAAGCCCTGGCGTGGATATCTCAGCGGTGCGGCGACGGATGTGGGTAATTTTTTCACCCGCAGCTGGGGGTATAATCACTTCATTAGCTATTATGCGAATCTGGTGGTGGGGAAGGTGGATGCGTTTGCCATCGGCACCGAGATGCGTGACCTGACGAAGATCACCAGTAGCGCGGGTGTGTTTCCCGCTGTGTCGCAGTTGGTGTCGCTGGCGGCAACGGTGAAGGGGATTTTGGGCAGCGGCGTGAAGCTTACCTACGCGGCGGATTGGAGCGAGTATCACCACACCGATGGCGGATGGTATCACCTCGACCCGCTCTGGGCCTCGAGCGCTATTGATATGGTAGGGATCGATGCGTATTTCCCGCTGACGGATGCGGTGCAAACGGGCTATGACATCGCCGCGATTCAGGCGGGATGGACCAGCGGCGAAGGCTATGACTGGTATTATACGGATGGAGCACGCACGACGAAAGCGAACCTTGGGGCCGCTTATGCGTGGAAGAATATCGCCTGGTGGTGGAACAACACGCACACGAACCCCGG
>CAZUOS010000210.1:0-3503 GCA_964621415.1 uncultured Azospirillum sp. | reverse complement strand
CGACCAGCCGTTTGACGATAGCCCCGCTATCGTCGGCACGTCTCGCCGAACTGGGCAAGGATTTTCTCCAGCAACAAACTGGCAAATTATTCGTTCAAAGGACTATAGCAATGAACGCTTACGCAGCGAGCTTCGCCGTAAGCCCCGCATCGTTGACGCTACCCACCGGCCCAAGCGCGGCGACGGTCGGCGTTGGCGTAGCAAGGCAACGCTCGGCCATCGCCACCATATCCTCGCGGGTAACGGCATCGATCTCGGCCAGCAGGCGCTTCGCATCGCGGTATTCGCCATACACATGCAGGTGCCGTGCGATCCACTCGGCGACGGAGCCGCAATTCTCGCCGGTCATGATGGTGCCCGCTTTGAGCTGGTTTTTCGCTCGCAGCAATTCGGCATCGCTGACGCCGGCTTTCATGCCCGCCAGCACCTCGCGCAGCGCGCCCGTAAGCTCGGGCAGATGCTCGACCGTGGTGCCTGCATAAATACCGATGATCCCGATATCACGGTAGCCCTGCGCATAGGCCGAGACCGAATAGGCCAGCCCCCGCCGCTCGCGGATTTCCTGGAACAACCGGCTCGACATGCCGCCGCCCAGGATCGTCGCGAACACTTGCGCCCGGTAATAATCCGCGCTGGTGGTGGCGACACCTGGAAAGCCGAGCACGAGCTGTACCTGTTCGAGGTCTTTCTCGAGGGTTTTTTCACCGCCGACATACTGCGCAGGCGCCGGTTTCTGCGCCTCGCCGGTGTTGGCGCGGGCGCCGAACCAGCGTGTCACGGCCTCGACCGCGCGCGCATGGTCGACCGCGCCCGCGCCCGCCACCACCATGCGGCCGGGCTGATAATGCTTGCGCGTATAGGCGAATAAATCCTCGCGCGTGAAGCCCGCCACGCGCTCCGGCGTGCCGAGAATCGGGCGGCCGAGCGGCTGGTCGCGGAACGCCATGTCCTGATAGAGGTCGAACACGAGATCATCCGGCGTGTCGTGATGCATGGCGATTTCCTGTAGCACTACTTGGCGCTCGCGCTCCAGCTCGTTTTCCTCGAAGGTGGAATCCGCGACGATTTCGCACAGCAAATCGAGCGCTTCGGTGGCGTATTCCTTCAGCACTTTGGCGTAATAGACTGTGTGCTCGTGGCTGGTATAGGCGTTCACATTGCCGCCCATCAGGTCGAACGCCTCGGCGATGCCGCGCGCATCGAGGCGGCTGGTGCCCTTGAACGCCATATGCTCGAGCAGGTGCGACAGCCCGCCCTCGGCCACGGCCTCGTGCCGCGCGCCCACATTCACCGCAATGGCGAAGGCCGCGCTGTGGTTGTCGGCATCGGCTTCGGTCGCGATGCGCAACTGGTTATCGAGGGTGGTGAGCGAATAGGTCATGGGATACGCGAATGGTTAGGGTGAGCGGCCGGTTTAGTGGATAAGCAAAGGGCCGTCCAGCCCCGTTTCACGCATTCATGACTGCCAAAAAACGCCACGCAATGGATGAAAACGCATAAAAATCAACGATTAACGAATAATTAATCCACCTGGGGTACAGTGATAGCCAATGAAACATCATCCAAGGGGCAGGCAATGGCGCAAGGAACAGCATCGGTAGATTCATGGGGAAGGCCGATTCTCCAGATGGAGGGGCTTCCTGCTTCTGCAAGCCTTGGCAACACCACGATCAGCGTTGCACCGGACGGGGCGCTAACCATCACTCAGGGAGACAAAGCGCCAATCATGGCCGCCCCCAACGGATTGCTGCTGACGGATGAAACGCATGTGAATGAAGGCGTGGCGATTCGGGCAGTGATAGCGGCGATGGGAGCGCTGAATGATGGGAAGCTGAGCGGCAATGAAAAGGCAGCCCTCACCACCTATCTGGAAGCGCCGGTTGCCACGGATATATTCGATGACAAAGCCCGAGAGGGATTCAATAAGTTTGCGCATCTTGATGAGCCCACGCGCCATGCCATACTTGCCAAAGCAAGCGAATTCAGTGGCGAGATAGCCTCATCCGCAGGGGTCGAGCGATTCGCCGATGCCGCGCTTCTCATCGCGCAGTATTACAATCCCGAAGCCCCGGATCTCGAAGGCGCAGTGCGTGCCGCAGGGGAACATATTGCCCCCGCGCCAACGCCCGCTGTAGCGCCCGCTGGCCAAGGCGCTGGCGCATTAGGCGTCTAGACTACGCAAACAGCTTAGCGAATTCGCGCTTAGTACGCGATTTCCAGTGCCCACGGTGGTAGGCATCGGAAGCGAGTAGCGGCAGCACGGAACCGGCTTCGGCGAACACCATTTGCTCGAGCGCGGTATCGACCTTGCCCCAGCTGCACGCTTCCTTGAGAGTGCTGGAGCTGCACGCGCCGTCGCGCACGTCGGCCACGGTGATTTGCACCGCGTATTTATGCATGGCGACCTCGTCATGGCCGAGGATCTCGGCGCATACGACCGTGTCCTGCGTGAAGTTTTTCGGCACGCCGCCACCGACCATGAGCAGGCCCGTGTCGCCCGCTTTGATTTTGATGTCGGTGAGTTCGCGGAAATCCGCAATCGCATCCAGCACCATGTGATGCTTCGGGTTATCGACCTGATGCTTGACGAGGCCGAACCCTGCCGAGCTATCGACAAAGGCCGGGCAGAAAATCGGCACGTTGTGTTCGTAAGCCAGTTGCACGAGGCTGTCTTTCTTCTTCGCGTTGCCAGCGGCCAGCCACTTGCCCATTTCACGGATAAACGCGCGGCTGCTATAGGCGCGCGGCTCGAGGCTGTTGGCGATTTCGAGAATCGTGTGGTCGCAGGCTTGCAGCTCTTCCTCGTCGATATAGGTATCGTAGATACGGTCGATATAGAGGTCGCGCAGGTATTTGTCGTCCTGCCCGCTCGCGCTGCCATGATAGTGCTTGAAGCCCAGCGCCTCGAAGAAATCCATATCGACGATGCTCGCGCCCGTCGCCACAATCGCATCCACCATGTTGAAGCGGATGAGGTCGGCATAGAGCTTCATGCAGCCGCCCGCGCTGGTGGAACCGGCGAGGGTGAGGATCACCGAGCAGTCTTTGTCGGCCAGCATCTGGTTATAGATGCTGCTCGCGCGCGCGAGATCGCGGCTGGTGAAGCTCATATGCGCCATCTGGTCGATGATCGGCCGCGCATCGAAACTGGTAATGTCGATATGCTCAACGGTTTTGCCAAGCAGCTCGGCCTTGGCGTTCGATTTTTTGTTGGCAGCAGCGGTCATGATAGGCTCCTTGATTTTTCGAAGGGGTCTTATAGGGATTTTGATAGAAAAGGCGAGTGTTTTCTTGGCATTTTGCGAGGAGGTGAGGCATCAGCGGTCGAGCCTGCGCACCTCCCCCCTCGGGGGAGGTGCGCGCCCGCACTACCCCCGCGCCACCAGGGCAATCCGGCGTTCGGCAGGCTCGCGATAGAGCGTCATCAGCGGTTCGTCGCGCAGCACGATTGGGTGATTGGCGAGTGCAAAACCGTTGAAGCGTGTCGCCATGGTGCGCCCATA
>CAZUOS010000209.1:0-3509 GCA_964621415.1 uncultured Azospirillum sp. | reverse complement strand
CCATCACCTCATCGAGCACCGGTGCAATCTGCCGCACCACCTGCACACGGTCTTGATGCTGTTGGCGAATATCCCCCACCAGCGACGAAAACGCCGGGGCAAGGAAAATACCCAGGTTCGTCGCCAGCACCGAGGCCGCCGCCGTGCGATGCAATGCTGCACCTGCCAGCGCCGTCCCGCTGATCTTCAGCTTCGGCCCATGCTCCAAGACCGTTTTATAAACACTCGGCGCAATCCATTGCGAGAACTCACCCGCCGCCCCGCTATAGAGGCCCTTCACCAACGACGCGATCCCCGCATCCATGGGAATAAACCCAAAGAGCTGAACGGTATTCTCCGCCTCGTTATCGCTATAGCGGTAATTCTGATATTCCCGAAGTCCCTGATCCAGCCGCCGCTGCATGGCCTCTTGCGCAACAGCCTTCGCGTCGCCCGTATTGAGCGCCGCGCCGTTGTCTGAATACTGATCGCCGTTATAAGCCATGCGGTATAGTCCTTCACATTCGACTATACGCCAATCCCCCTCCCCCGTGTGTGACAGTTTGATGAAGGTTGCGGCCCCCCATCCCCCCTCAATTGTCACAAAACCTTCACACGCGTTGCCGAGTGTTTTTGCTAAAGTCGCAGTAGGAGTGGGATATGAACAGCGATACCATAGCAGGGCAAGACCCCAGAACACGAGGTCTGGTAAGAGGAGCAATGGCTTACGTGCCTGGGTTCAATATGCTGCCAGGTGCCTTCGCTGATGCGGCGGAAAAGCATGTTCTCGGTGCATTAGGCAACAGTCCAGACGCACTCAAAAGCCTTACAGAAGCCTATGGTTTATGGGACTCTTTCATGAACAGCATCCAAAGCTGGGTGCTTGGAGCTGTCAGCAACACTTCTCTGAAAGCCCGTAATGGCCTTTTCTCACACATCGGTGTGGATGAAGACGGAAAGCCCGCAGGCACCAACCCTTTCGCGGCACAAATCGCCCAATGGGGGCTTGATCCAAAGGCCGCCACGGATATTCAAGCGGTTCTAGAACGAACAATCCGGTCCGATCTCACCGGCTGGTTCGGCATGGGAGACGACCCCAAAAAAGCCCTGGCCATTACCGAAAAAGCCAGTGGGCCCATCACCGCCATCTTGCATAATGCCTTTCTCGCCGCCCATGGAAGCCGTGAAAAGGCCGATCAAATTGCCCCTCTTGCAGAGAGTGCTGCAAACGCGCTACTTTATGGTGATACAACGCTCGCCAAGGCGGACACCGCACAGTACCTTGCTACGGATTACAAAAATGGCGCAAAAATCACAGGGGTTCTTGGCATGCTCACAGGCACCATCGGCAACAAAGATCATGCCGTAGCCGCACTTGATTTTGGCAACGCCCGGCTGAATCAGACCATGCTCGCCCTGAACGAGCTAAAAAATCCACAGCCGCCGCTCGACCCTGCTGCCGCAGGCGCCGCCCGCTTGGCCGCCAATCAAAACCCTGCCAAAGGCACGGGTGCCCCAGCCGATGGCCCACCAAGCAACGGCCTCCCGGGTGGGGGCAAGCCGCCCGCATCAAAAGACAAAGCACCCACTTAACAGCCGAATTGACGCGCGCAACCGAATGCGCCACTATGGCGCACCATGTCCAAACAGCTGCGCTTTCACATCACGGCCATCACTGCCATTTGCGTAGTGGTTTATGCCGTTTTCATCCTGATGAATCCCGCACCGCCACCGCCCACGCCCGAGCAACTCAACCACGGGCGCAGCCTCACCGTCGTCAACGCCACCTGGGGCGCCAACTGCAACGACGCCATCCGCGCCGCCCTGCTCGAGCGCGAGCAATCCGGCAATACCGAGGGCAGTAAACCACCCGCCAAAAAGCCCGATCCCAACGCCCCCATCCCGATCGATGCCCCCAAGGTCGCGCAAGCCCCACTGGCCCTGGTCACCCCGAACAACGTGCTGCCGCTCGTCAGCACCCTGTGCAACGGCAAGCTGAAATGCGAGTTCAAAACGGTCAGCGAAGTGTTGAAATACGAACCGTTTACCGTCTGCGCCAAAAGCCTGGAGCTTGGCTATCGCTGCTTCGCATTCGACAAATTAAACACCATCAAGTTTGGGCAGGGCGAAACCACCCGCCTCGACTGCACCGAGAAAAAACCGGAAGCAGAAAAACCCGCCGCCCCCGCCACGCCGGGGCAGTAGGCCTCTTGCCTCGCCGTCTAAAACCTGTATCCATCGCGTCAGGCCGCAGGCAAAAAGCGACGGCTTTTAGGATTTCAACCGCAGCGTAGCAGCGCTACGTGAGGATTGAAATCCTCAAAGCCTAAGCGTTTGCCCGGCCTCACGCGATGGATACAGGTTTTTCACCCAACGCTCACCACGCCGCTCGACTCCAGCCGAAAAATCAACCGCTTCACATTCCCCGCCTCGATAATTTCGCGGTAACGCGTCACCAGCGCCGCGAAGCTCAGCGTTTCGCTGGCGCTCAACTTCAGCTTCACATTGCCCGTCGCACCACTCAACATCAGGCTGCGCAAGCGCAACGCGGGCGCGTCGTTGGTCGCATAGGCGTCACATTCCAGCACCGCCTGCCGGGCCGATGCACCATTGGTCGTGAGCCACGCCGTGCCCCCAAGCGTGCCGGTGCTATGGTTTTTCTGCGTCAACTCCAGCGTCCGTAGGCTTACCCCATTCAGCGCCGTGAACACTTCCGGGCTACCGCCATCGCCCACGAGCAGGCTCAGGCCATCGCTTGCAATCACACTCATCTAGGCCTCCACCAGCGTTGCCACCACGCGTAAGCCACCACGCAAGCGCGTCGCCTCCTCGGTGAGGGAAATACTCGATTGCTCCACCCGCAGCACCACTTGCTGAAAGCCCGTCAGGCTCAGCGTGCCGTAATGCAGCAACGCATAGAGACGATTCAAAATCATCAGCGCCGTTTTGCGTCCTGAAGTATCGGTCCACACTTCAATCTCGAGCGCGGTTTCCGTCAGCACCGGCCCTTCGGCAGGCACAATCCTCGCCTCTCCTTCACCAAACACCAGATACGGCAATGCCGCCCCTTGCGGTGGCGCGTCATAAAGGCCATTCACCAGCCCCGCCAGCACCCCATCGCCTTGTAGTTTGGTGGCTAGCGCGTGTTGTAGTTCCATGGTTGCGAGTGTCATTGGCCCTCCTCATAGGCAAGCAAGCTCAGGGTTTCCCCCTGTTCGTGGAGCGAGTGAATCGTCAGCACGTGGGTTTTCCAGCGCAGGCGCATTGCCGCCGTCACATCCGTGCGGGTGCGGATGCGCACGCGGTAGCCCGCCGTGGCGAACGGCTGCGCGCCACGCGCATGCTCGGTCTGCGAGAGCAGCAATGGCGTCACCTCGGCGAACACGGTCGCAAGCGCTGTCCAGGCGATGCTCGCGCCGCCATAGCCATCACCCGTCCGCACCGGATACTCAATCGTCACGCGCTGATTCAGCGAAGAAATAAGATCGGTCATGCGATACTCAGGTTGGTTGGTGAATTGAAGGAATAGG
>CAZUOS010000208.1:0-3539 GCA_964621415.1 uncultured Azospirillum sp. | reverse complement strand
CTGGCCTTCGGCTTTTGCGTCGCCCAGCAATGCGGTGGCCTCGGCCTGATAGGTAGCCTTACCGGCCGCGCGCGACAAATACTCATTCTTCTTTTTCCATTTGCCCCGCGGTTCTCCACGCTCCTGGTCGTAGGCGATGATGAGGGTGTTGGGGGCGAACATAGCCGCCTGGAAGCGCGCATACGGGCACATATAGGAGCAGACCTGCTCGCGCGCGTAGCCCGCCATTATATAGGTGGAGAGGGTCAGACCGAAGATCCAACCCAGCACCAGGTTAGAAACCTCACCGTGCAAAATCTGGTCGAACAGGGTCGGGGCGTCGTTGAAATAGAAGACCCAGGCACCGCCAGTGGCCATCCCAATCAGCAGCCAAATGGCATGGGTGGCGCCTTTTTTGATGATTTTAGTGAAGCCCCAGGGCGATTCATCGAGCTTTTTACGGGCGTTGCGGTCGCCCTGAATAATCCGCTCGACCCAGACGAAGAGATCCGTCCACACCGTTTGCGGGCAGGCATAACCGCACCACACCCGACCAAACAACGAGGTGGCGAAGAACAGCCCCACCGCCGCCAGAATCAGGATGCCGGTGATGTAATACACCTCCTGCGGCCAGATCTCGATGCCGAAGAAATAGGCACGCGTGTGGGCGAGGTCGATGAGGATCGCCTGGTCCGGCGCGTGTTCCCCACGGTTCCAGCGCAGCCACGCGGCGAGGTAATAAATCCCGAGCAGGACAATCATCGCCGCCCATTTAATCTTCCGGTAACGGCCCCAGACACGGCGCGGGTAGATCTTCTTCTGCTTAGCGAAATAGGTGATTTCGGGTTCAGAAGGGGTGGGGGTCGTCTCGGACATAATGGCTACCTTAGTAGAGCAGAAAAACTGTTTTCTTCGCTTTATCAAACATCACGCGGCCAGAGGCATGAGGTGGGAAAAAGCGAGGACAAATGAAAACGACCCAGCCTTGGTGAAAAGAGCTGGGTCGTTTCGGGGGGTAAGGGAAGGTGCCCCATGCGCAGTGCAGGGGGCACCTCCGCGCTTACTTCTCGCCACCACCCAGCGAGTGAACATAGATGGCGAGCTCTTTGATGACCTCGTCTGGCAGGCGGCCTTCCCAGGTCGGCATCACGCCATGACGCGGGCTGGTCACTTGCGCGACGACCTCCTCTTTGCTGCCACCATAGAGCCAGATGGCATCCGAAAGATTCGGCGCACCCATGCTACGGTTGCCTTTGCCGTCCTCGCCATGGCAGGCAGCGCAGTTCTGCTTGAAGATGCTTGCACCTTCTGCCGAATCGCCTTTGCCCGAAGACAGGCTGAGCACATGGTCGGCTACGTTTGAGACCTGATCCGCCGTCAGGATGCCGTCTTTACCGAAGGCAGGCATCTGCGAGTTCCGGGTCTCTTCGTGGGTCGAGCGGACCCCGTGCTTGATGGTGGTGTAGATGTCATCAAGCGAACCACCCCACAACCAGTCATCGTCGTTCAGGTTCGGGAAGCCTTTCCCACCCTGAGCGCCAGTGCCATGGCAGGCAGCACAGTTCTCTTTGAACATGGCTTTACCACCAGCAACGGCGAAAGCGTAAAGCGCGGGATCTGCTTTAATCTCAGCCAGCGAATGGCTGCTGATTTTTGCCGCAGATTCCCCGCGGCGGGCCGTAATCTCAGCCTGCTCTTCCGCGAGTTTGGTGTACTCCGTCCAGCCACGACTGCCAACGGTGCCGCCGCGGTTGCCTTGGCCCGAGAGGGTCGGCCATGCCGGGTAAACCACCCAGTAGCCTACCGACCACACAACGGTTACAAGGAACACCAGCAGCCACCAACGCGGGGCTGGGTTATTCAGCTCCTTGAGTCCGTCCCACTGGTGTCCCGTGGTTTCGACGCCGGATAGCTGGTCTTTTTCTTTCTGATTATTCTCGGCCATGGTCTTCCTCCTTTAATGGAATCTCGCCGTAGGATTTTAAGCGCATCTTATTCGAAGGGAAGTAGGCCCACACCGCCGCACCCAGGAAAATGGTGAAACACACCATTAGTCCAATCATGGGCGCGTGGGCCGTGATGAAGCTCATCATTTTGCTTCTCCCTTGGATTTCGCCGGAGTCAGACTCAGGTCGTAATCCTTGATATCGGCCAAGGTGCCCAGCACTTGCAGATAGGCAATCAGGGCGTCCATCTCCGAGGTCAGGTTCGGCTGACCGTCAAAGTCACGTTGGTTGACTTTTTTGCCGTAGCGCTCCAGCAGCCCACTGCCATCCGTTTCCGGGTGAGCTTGGGTGTTGGCATCTTCTTCGGCATGCGCGATCATGTCGTCCGTGTACGGAACGCCGACCATCCGCAAGGTTTTGAGGTGTTCCCCCATCTCCTTGAGATTCGCCGCACGGTTGTGCATGAAGCTGTAGCTCGGCATGATCGACTCCGGCACGACGTTGCGCGGACGCGTCAGGTGCGCCACGTGCCACTCGTCGGAGTATTTTCCGCCGACACGCGCAAGATCCGGGCCTGTTCGCTTAGAACCCCAAAGGAACGGGTGATCGTACATGCTCTCGGCCGCGAGGGAGTAGTGACCGTAACGCTCGACCTCGTCGCGCAGCGGACGAATCTGCTGGCTGTGGCAGGAGTTACAGTTCTCGCGGATATAGATGTTCTGCCCCGCCAGCTCGAGAGGAGTGAGGGGACGCATCCCACTCACTTTCTCGATGGTGGTTTCGGTGCGGAACAGTGGCACGGCTTCCACCAGACCGCCGACCGACACCGCCAGGATGATGAACACTAACAGCCAGATGGAGTTACGTTCCAGTTTACCATGGTGTTTAAGCATGAGCGGCCTCCTTCGAGCTTGCAGTCACAATTGCCACAGCTTTGCTCGCAGTTAGTGATGGTTTTCCAGCAGTTGTAGACCATGATGAGCATGCCACTCAGGAAGAGAAGGCCGCCCAGGGCACGGATGATGTAGTAGGGGTGCATGGCCGCTACCGTTTCCACGAAGGAATATTCGAGGAAACCGTTTGCGTCATACGCACGCCACATCAGACCCTGCATGATCCCCGAGACCCACATCGACGTGATGTAGAGGACGATCCCGATGGTCGCGATCCACAGATGGAGGTTGACCAGACGCATGGAGTACAGCCCTTTTTTGCCCCACAGAATGGGGATCAGGTGATAGAGCGCCCCGAAGCTGATGAAGGCAACCCAACCCAGCGCACCCGAATGCACGTGACCAATGGTCCAGTCCGTGTAGTGGCTGAGGGAGTTGACGGCCTTAATCGACATCAGCGGCCCTTCAAAGGTGCTCATCCCGTAGAAGGCCAGCGAGATAATCATGAACCGCAGCACCGGATCATCACGCAGCTTTTCCCACGCGCCGGAGAGGGTCATGACACCGTTGATCATCCCACCCCAGGAAGGCATCCACAGCATGATCGAGAAGGTCATGCCCAAGGTTTGCGCCCAATCCGGCAGTGCGGTGTAGTGCAAGTGGTGCGGACCCGCCCAGATATAGATGAAGATCAGCGACCAGAAGTGCAGAATCGACAGGC
>CAZUOS010000207.1:0-3545 GCA_964621415.1 uncultured Azospirillum sp. | reverse complement strand
AAAATCAATGTCTTGAATCCGCGTGTGCGTAGCCAGAAAGTGTTCAAGTCTATCGCGGATAATATCACGATGGTGGGGTTGAAGCGGCCAATCACTGTGAAGAAAGGATCGGTTTGCCAAGGCAAGGAATATGACCTGGTATGCGGCCAGGGACGCATGGAAGCCTTTATCGCCTGCGGAGAGAAGAAGATACCTGCGATTGTGATTGATGCCAGCGAAGAAGAAGCCCTGATGATGAGTTTGGTGGAAAACCTTGCTCGTCGCCACCACCGCTCTCTCGATTTATTGCAGGCATTGGAAGTGATGCAGAAGCAAGGCTACGATGCCAAGGCCATTGCCGAAAAAACAGGGATGACGGTGGAATATATCCATGCAGTGCTGCATCTACTGGAAAAAGGTGAAGAACGACTATTGCAAGCGGTCGAAAGCGGACAGATTCCCATTTCCGTGGCCACCTCTATCGCCAATACACCGTTTGAGGATGTGCAACATGCTCTGCAAGATGCGTATGAAAACAAGCTGCTGCGTGGCCAAAAGCTACTGGTCGCAAAGCGTCTGGTCGAAATCCGCAAGCAGCGCGGCAAAGCCATTCGTGGTGCAGGTACAGGGCAACGCCGAGGCGGTCCCCCTGGCGGCGTGTCAGCAAGTGCCATTGTCAAAGCCTATCGAAAAGAAGCTGACCGAAAACATCTGTTGGTGCGTAAAGCCAATTTTGTGCAGGAACGCCTGACGTTCATCGTGCAGGCACTCTCCGAAATCTACCGCGATCAAGAGTTTCAGAAAATCCTGAAGGCACAGGGACTCACCACCCTGCCAAAGCAACTATCCAACCTTATGAAACATAGTAAATGACCATGAAATACGGCTTTCAAAATGACATGCTGACGCTCAAGTTGGATCAACTGATGCCGTTAAAAGCAGTGACTCCCAACATGCGTGCCAGTGAGAAATACAAACAGATTCTGGCTTCGATCAAACAGGTGGGCATCATCGAGCCGCCCGTTATCAACCACACCGCCACGAAAGGCCGTTATCTGCTACTTGATGGGCATTTACGAGTCGAAGCCCTGAAAGAAATTGGTGAGACAGAGGTGCTATGCCTGGTTTCTACCGATGACGAATCGTTCACCTACAACAAGCACATCAACCGCCTGTCCACCATTCAGGAACACCGCATGATTATGCGTGCGATGGAACGCGGCGTGCCAGAGGATAAAATCGCGCAGGCGTTGAATATCCAGGTGGGCAGCATTGTCCGCAAGCGCACGCTGCTCGATGGTATATGCCCCGAGGCCGTTGACCTGCTCAAAGATAAGCTGGTGGCTGGCGGAGTCTTCCCCTTACTCAAGAAAATGAACGCGATGCGCCAGATTGAGGTGGCAGAACTCATGAACGATGCAGGTGTTTACAGCATATCCTACGTGAAGGCGGCTCTACTCAGCACGCCCAGGGAACAACTGACCGACCCCAGCAAGCCCAAAAAGCTCAAAGGATTAAGCGACGAACAGATCACACGCATGGAAGCGGAAATGGCAAAATGCGAGCGTGAATATCGGCTGGTGGAGGAAAGTTACGGCGAAGACGTGCTGGGGCTGACACTGGCCAAAGGATACCTCGGAGCACTGCTCGCCAACGCGCCAGTAGTTCGCTACATGGCGCAACATCATGCGGCAATTCTGAGGCAGTTTCAGAACATCACGGAAATGACGACGCTGAATATCAAGACGTGATGCGTTGAAGCATGGGGACCGAGACCCGTATAAGCGTCGGGACTGTGGGAGAAGCCGCACGAGGGGCGGATCAAGCGCAGTGGTGGGAACGGCGGCGAACCCGTCTGCGCCCACTAGGTCGGCTTGAGTTTTCGCTGACTGGCTGCGCTGGTAAACATCGGACGATATAAACCCGCGTGGCATGTGCGTTACATCGGCGGAGCAGGAAAGCCGTAAGACTCCGCCGATGTATTATTTCCACCCCATCAACCAATTGGGGGTAACACCAAGAATTTTAGCCAAGGCATCGAGCTCTTTGTCTTTTACAGAACGCACGCCACGCTCAATGGTTGAAATTTGAACACGCTCAAGATTGATGCCGTAATCAACGCAAAGAGTCGCCGCGAGCTCCACTTGAGAGAGCCCGATCTTTTGTCGTGCGGCTTTGACACGCTTACCGATAATATTGCCAGTGACTTGAGATAATGACACGTTTGCATTGCCTTTTGCCAGTAAGATACTGAAGGCGAAAGGCTTCCGCGAAACGCTAGGCTTTCATTTTATGCAGAAAATACTTGTTTTGTTATAAACTTACTCTATTTTCTTGAGTGAACACTTTTGTTTATTAAGCGAGAAACATGCGCCATCCTTTACTAATTGCACTCATGTGTTTGCTCGCTACCCCAGCAATGGCGGCGTTTGACTCCGCGCAGGCACCTGAAAGTAAGGAGCTGCGGATTTTACGGGTAACGCCCGAAGGTGCTGATGTTCCTGTGGGGCGGCAGATTGTTATTCAGTTCAATCGTCCCGTTGTCCCGATTGGCAGCATGGAGCGGTCGAGCGCTGATATTCCGATTGAGATTGAGCCTAAACTTGAGTGTCAATGGCGTTGGCTCAACACATCAGCATTGTCATGTAACCTTGATGAAAAGAATGAATTGAAGGCCGCGACCAGTTACAAAATGGTTGTTAAGCCAGGAATCAAAGCGGAGGATGGAGAGACAATCACAACGGCTTTTAGTCATCAATTTACCACCGAACGTCCTGATGTTCGCTATGCGTGGTTTAGAAAGTGGCTATCCCCCAGCACGCCTGTCATACGCCTTACTTTCAACCAGTCTGTTACCAAGAAGTCGATTGAATCTAGCTTGTTTATTAACTCCGCAGAAGGGGTAGCAAATAAGCAATATAGACTAGAAGTAAAGCCTGACCCCGATGATAGAGAGCCGCCATCCTATCTACCATTACCTGGCACAAAAATGGTCGCTATTTTTGACCAAGGGAAGCCCCAGAAAAGTGATGAGGATTTGCGTAAAAAAGGCGGTGAAGAAGCGCGGCGCGTGTGGATAATCACACCAAAAGATGAGCTTCCGCTGGATAGCGCGATGAGCCTCAAAGTAAAGCCTGGGCTAATCTCTGCTCTTGGGGAAGAAAAAGGTATTGGGGATAGAGAGGTCGTGCGCTTCCAAACATTCCCAGAGTTCAAATTTATTGGGATTAAATGTATTTCCAATGAAAACACCTCATTGCTATTCGCTCCTGATAAAGTAGAGGCTGGTCTTTGCAATCCTATGGCAAGCAGTTCTCTGGTATTTAGCAGCCCAGTGCTTCGTTCACAAATTAAGGCAAACATTACGTTTACCCCTAACCTTAACTTAGATGCAGATGGTGGCGATCCTTGGGGTGATGGTGGTGATTATTCTCGCCTTACTCAGGCACATGAAAAAGGCAAGACCTATGAGATAGACATTCCTGCTGGCGTCAAAGCTGCCACGGAATATGCAGTAAACAGCAAATCACCTGACAGGCATATTTTTCAGAAAATCTGGTTCTGCT
>CAZUOS010000206.1:2429-3552 GCA_964621415.1 uncultured Azospirillum sp. | reverse complement strand
TTTTCATAGATCACGCTGCCAGGGGTGGTGGCGATGTTTTCGCCCAGGGTGAAGGCGTGCTCGTCGGTCATCGAGATGCGGAAATTGCCGTCGGCGCGTTCTAGGTCGCTCAGCAGGTTCTTGAGCCCGGCGACGATGCTATCGCCGTTGGTTTCGATCATCGTGCGCAGCACTTCGGGGTTGGTGAGGGCGAAGTTGCTGGGGGCCATGGCATCGATAAACTGGCGGGTGAAGAAGCTGAGCTTTTGTTTGTCGCGCTCGCCCAGCCCTTCGATGTTATGCACCTGCTGCTCCAGCCAGCGGGCGTTGAGCAGGTAGTGCTGCTTGACGAAATCATAGGCGATGCTGCTGGTCCAGGTGGCATCGGCGAAGCGACGGTCTTTGCCCGCACTGTCGATGGGCGAGGCGGTCTCGCGTCCGAGCATTTTTCCGGCCCACCAGCCCCACAGCTTCAGATGATCCTGCGCCAGCGCCATCTGCGCCTGGGCAATGCGCTCGGGCTTGATGCTGATGTTGCGCATGAGGTGCAGGGTCGATTCCAGCATGCTCATGGGGTCGGTATGGCCGAGGGTGACGGGCTTCAGGGTTTGTTGCGTCAGCATCGCCTGGGCAATGCGTTGCCAAAGTTCGGTGGCGCGGCTCATGTTTTCGGTGAAGCGCTGAGCGTCGATCTCGTGTTCGGTGTTCATGGCGGCGTGCGGTTTCATGAGGGGCTCGGGAGGTGGGCGTCGTTCATAACGGATCATGCGGGTGAATGCAATCTGTGGATGGAATCTTGGGTGGGCTTTACAAGATGTGGTGCGGCTCGTTAGCCTAGCGGCAAAAATAAAGGGCATCGCGACCCACCGATTTTTATGGCCTCTTGGGGGCCACATCCAAACAAAATCGGGTTTGTCGCGGCGCCTTATCAATAGATCGTAAGGCTCGCCATGCACCGCTCCTCCCTCTCTCGGTTTACCGTTGTGCTGCTGCTCTGCACCACCAGCGCCTGTGCCTATATTATTCCGGTCGATCCGAACGAGCCGCGCAACAACGAAGTGGTGGGCGAGAAACATCGCCCGAAGCTGAATAATAAACTGCAAAATAGCCGGCCCGAAGCGGCGGCGCCGTCGGCGATGGTGCC
>CAZUOS010000206.1:0-2329 GCA_964621415.1 uncultured Azospirillum sp. | reverse complement strand
CTGCGGTGGTGCCGGTGGGTGGTTTGGGCGAACGGCGTGTGCCGATCGAGAATGCGAATATGCAGCTGGCGGCGGGGGATTATCCCTCGTTGCACGAGGTGCCGCCGCGCCCCGTGCTTTCGGGCAAGGAAAGCGCCCGGGCGCGGTTGAGCGAAACCCAGGAAACGCTAACGGATGAGCGCGCCAAGGCACAGGATGCCGCCACCGCGCTGGATCGGGACGCGGCGGCAGAACCTTCGATGCTGCCAAGCCCGCAGCCTGCGTCGGTCGGCTTACCGAGCGTGACCGTGCCCGCCGCGGGGGCGGCCCCTGCGGCGACGGTGCCGCTCGTGGCGCCGAACGTGGTGGTGCCGCCGCCTGCGACGTCGGGGGAACGTAGCGAAATGCCAGCGCCTGTGGCCCCGGTTGCTGCCACAGTCGCCGTGCCGGGGGTGATTGCCCCGGCGCCGAACTTCGATGTGCATGATTTGCCGCCACCGCTTGGCGCGCCCGTGGGGGCGACGGCTTCGGCATCGTTGCCATCGCTCGCGCCGATTGTGAATGCTTCGATCCCGACAACGCCGATGATGCCGACCGTGGTGCCGGGAAGCTTCGACCCTCTCGCAGCGGCGGCGCGCGCGAATAATGCGGGCGATGCGGCCTCACTGGCCGCAGCCGTGCCTGCGGCGTCCGCCTCTACCAGCGCGCGTTATGCCAGCAGTGGGTATTTTCTGCCCTCGCGCTATGCCACGAAGCGCAATTAGGGTATTTCCTTGCCCCCGCGCTTGATAACCGCGTTGCGTTGCGATACGAAGAAAGCACTATGGATGAGTTTTACCGCATTTCTCGCCTCCCGCCTTATGTGTTCGCGGAGGTGAACAAAGTGAAAGCCGCGCACCGCGCCGCTGGCCGCGACATTATCGACCTCGGTATGGGCAACCCGGATTCTGCACCACCCAAACATGTGATCGAGAAATTGCGCGAGGTCGCGCTCGATGAAACCGCGCATGGCTATTCGGTCAGCCGTGGTATTCATGGCTTGCGTAAGGCACAAGCGGGCTATTACAAGCGCCGCTTTGGGGTGGAGATCGACCCGGATTCGGAAATCACCGCGACGATCGGTAGCAAGGAGGGGCTTTATAACCTCATCCAGGCTATCACCGGCCCGGGTGACGTGATCGTGACGCAAAACCCGTGCTATCCCATCCACGCCTTCGGGCCGGTGATTGCGGGGGCCTCGATCCGCTATATCAAAATGGATGATGGGGGCGATTTCCTCGAGCTGCTGGAGCGCGCGATCAAGAACATGACGCCCAAGCCCGTTGCCGTCATCGTCAACTATCCCGGCAACCCGACGGCCGAGGTGGTCAGTCTCGCGTTTTACGAAAAGCTCGTGGCGCTGTGTAAGCATTACGGCGTCTATATTATTTCCGACCTCGCCTATTGCGAGATTTATTTCGACAACAATCCGCCGCCTTCGGTGCTGCAGGTGGCAGGTGCGAAGGACATCGCTATCGAGTTCACCAGCCTCTCAAAAACCTATTCCATGGCGGGCTGGCGCGTAGGCTTTGCCGCGGGCAACAAGAAGCTGATCCATGCCCTCACACGCATCAAATCCTACCTCGATTATGGTATGTTTACGCCCGCGCAAGTGGCGGCGACGGCGGCGATCAACGGCCCGCAGGAGTATGTGGATGAGATGCGGGCGATGTATAAGGAGCGGCGGGATATTCTGGTCAAGGGCCTGAACGACGCGGGCTGGCCGGTCGTCGCCCCCTCGGCCTCGATGTTTATCTGGGTGCCGTTGCCCGAGAAATACCGCGAGCTCGGCAGCCTCGAGTTCAGCAAGCTGCTGCTCGATCAAGCCGAGGTGGCGGTCGCCCCCGGCGTTGGCTTCGGCGAATATGGCGACGGCCATGTGCGTATCGCCCTGGTTGAGAATAAGCATCGCCTGCGCCAGGCCGTGCGCAACATCAAGGCGTTCATGAGCAAAGACGCCGAGGCGGTGAAGAAACAACTCAAGAGCGCTGCGTGAAAAAGTGGTTCATAATGCTAACATGCATTGCGTGCAGCCCTCTTGCAGGTTGGACCATGGATTCTGAAAGTTTATGTGAGCCTACTGAACAGACCATCTGGAACTGCGCCATTAAGAAAAACCACAAAATGGCATCGCTCTGCGCCTCTAAAGCGCTAAGTTCAACGAAAGGTTATGTGCAATACCGATTTGGTACCAAATCAGCCATTGAAATGAATTTTCCATCTAAAGGGGAACGTCCCTCTGCCATATTTCACCGCACATCTGGTCGAGCTAATGCACAGGAATATACGCAGGTAGATTTTAATAATCAGG
>CAZUOS010000205.1:0-3558 GCA_964621415.1 uncultured Azospirillum sp. | reverse complement strand
TCACTTCCCCTTCTTCCCCCGATCAAACGGGTTATTGCTTTCCTTCAGCACCAGGCGAATTGGCGTGCCCGCAAGGCCGAAGCTCTCGCGCAAGCCATGCACCAGATATTTGAGATACGCATCCGGGAACTCTTCAGCCATGTTGCAGTGCAAATGGAAGGTCGGCGGGCGGGTCTTCACCTGCGTGATGTATTTAATTTTGAGGCGACGTCCCCGCACCAGCGGTGGGCTATGATGCGTCACCACCCCCTCGAGCCAGCGGTTCAGCTCGGCCGTTGCCACGCGGCGATTCCACACCTCGCGCGCGGTGAGGCACGCATTCACCAACGCATCGAGCCCGGTTTTCTTCTGCGCCGAAATCGGCACCACCGTAATCCCCGCCAGCTGCGAGACTTGCTTGCCCAGCATGTAGTCAATTTCCTCGAGCAGCGCTTTGCGCTCGCCCGCTGGCACCAGGTCCCATTTATTGAGACCGAGCACCGTCGCCCGCCCCTCGCGCTCGATGAGGGCCGCGAGCGTTGCATCCTGCTTCTCGAGCGGGATGGTCACGTCGATCAGCAGAATCACCACCTCGGCATAGGTCAAGGCACGGATAGAGTCCTGCACCGCGAGCTTCTCAAGCTTACCCTCGACATTCGCGCGCTTGCGCATCCCAGCGGTATCGACCAGGTTAAACCGCGTACCGTGATAATCAAACGGCACGGTGATCGAATCGCGCGTGATGCCCGCCTCCGGCCCAACCAGCAGCCGCTCCTCGCCGATCAGCGCATTCGCCAGCGTCGATTTCCCCGCATTCGGACGACCGAGGATGACGAGGTTGATGGGTTTAGCAGAGGCCAGAGGCCGGAGGTCAGAGGTCAGGGAGTCGTCTTCCTGCGGCATGGCTTTCTTTTTAGATTTTTTCTTCGGTCGCTCGGCTGGCTCAGACACACTGGCCTCTGGCCTCTGGCCTCTGACCTCTGCTGCAAGCGCTTCATACAAATCCCCCAGGCCTTCGCCATGCTCGGCCGAGAGCAGCACGAGCTCGCGGAAACCAAGGCTATAAATATCGCTCACCGCATTGGTGCGGCTGGATTCGGCCTTATTGCCGATCAAAATCACCGGCTTCTTGCTGCGCCGCACCAGCTTCGCGAAATGCTCGTCGATGGGGGTCACACCGGCGCGCACATCCACCACAAACAGCAGCAAATCCGCCTCGTCCATCGCTGCTTTGGTCTGCTCGAACATGCGGGTGGCGAGCGCGCTGGGGCCCGCCTCTTCCATCCCTGCCGTATCGATCAGGGTAAAGCGCAAATCGGCGAGCGCGCCTTCCGCATAGCGGCGGTCGCGCGTCACGCCCGGCTGGTCGTCCACCAGCGCGAGCTTCTTGCCCACCAACCGGTTAAACAGGGTGGACTTGCCGACATTCGGTCGGCCGATAATAGCAATCAATGGATGCGTCATGGCAAGGGTGATAGCACGGGCAACGCGCCCTGTCATGCCCGATTATTCGAGATTTTCAGCCCGCGCGAGCCGAATCATCGGCCCGTTTTCCTCATACAGCGTGCCCCGCACCCGAACGCGGTCGCCTGGCTTCAGCGCCGCAAGCCGCGCGTCCATGCCGCGCCGCAGCTTCGCCGGCACCATAATCGAGAAATCCGTGTGCCAATCCTCGCCGAAATTGAGGTAGGTTGCATGCTTCCCGCGATAGAGCCTGGCAAGCCGCCCCTCCACCACATGAAACTCGCCCAGATGCTGCGGCGTGGCCTCTGGCGAAAGCACCAGCGTATCGCCTGCCCAAAGGCCGCGTTTGGCACCCCGTGCCTCAGCCTCGGCCACCCACCAGCGGGCAGGAATCTCGCCGGTTTGTGCATAAATTGCTGCGGCACCATCCTGCAGCATTTTTTCTGCCGCATCGCAGCATAATAGCGTGCGGCCATAGCGGTCTTCCCCGAGCGATGCCTCACGCACTTCCTGTTGCAACACATGTGCCGCGAGCCAGCTTTGCGCCAGCGCCACATCCGGGGTGATGAGATTCGCCAGCACCGCCTGCTCCCCACTGGCAAGGGTCAAGCCCCCATGCGCATCCATCGCCGTAACACGAGCGGGTTGGGCGAGGGCAGGTGCGGCGAGCAGAGCCGCGAGCAGCAGAGCGCCGTAGTTTCGATAGGAGAGCCTCCGCGCGCACTGCAGGCGAAACAATCCAGCGAGTAACATCAGGCTTGGATTGCTTCGCTTCGCTCGCAATGACGTGCTCCTCTAGCGCTACGCGGCCAAAGCCTCATAGGCCGGCAGGGTCAGGAACTCGACATACTGCGTGTCAAAGGTGAGGTCGAGCACCAGCTGTTTTGCGCGCGCATAGGGCAGCGCCGCGAAGGCCGCTTCGCCCACACTGGCGCGCACTTTCTCCAGCTCCTCCTCGGCCCAGAGGCTGAGGGTTTCCTCAAGAATCGGGGTGCCAGTATCCGTCGCCTGGCCATGATGCAGCCATTGCCACAGCTGGCTGCGCGAGATCTCGGCGGTTGCCGCGTCTTCCATCAGGTTGAAAATCGGCACGCAGCCATTACCGCCGAGCCAATGCGCCGTATATTGCATCGCCACCGACAAATTATTGCGCACCCCCGCTTCAGTGATGGTACCCACCGGCAGGGTGAGCAAATCCTTGGCGCCCACGTTCACATCCGCACGCAATGTGCTGCGCTGATTGGCTTCCGGCATCAGGCGGTTGAAGACCTCCATGGCGACCGGAATCAGGCCCGGATGCGCAACCCAGGTGCCATCATGCCCGGCGCTTGCCTCGCGCTCTTTATCCGCACGCACCGCGGCGAAGGCTTTTTCGTTCGCCGCTTCGTCGTTCTTCACCGGAATAAAGGCCGACATGCCGCCCATCGCAAACGCACCGCGACGATGGCAGGTCTGGATCAGCAGCTCGGAATAGGATTTGAGGAAATGCGTGGTCATGGTCACCTGCGCACGATCCGGCATCACGAAATCAGGCCGCGCATGGAACTTTTTGATGACCGAGAAAATATAATCCCATCGCCCGCAATTGAGGCCGACCGCGTAATCCTTCAGCGCATAGAGAATCTCGTGCATCTCGAACGTCGCAGTCGCCACTTCAATCAGCACCGTCGCCTTACAAATGCCGTGCGGCAGGCCGAGATAGTCCTCGGCAAAGGCGAACACATCGGCCCAAAGCTGCGCCTCCTCCGCGCTTTCCTGCTTCGGGATGTAGAAATAGGGCCCGGTGCCGCGCGCCAGGCGCTCCTTGGCGTTATGGAAGAAATAAAGCCCGAAATCGAGCAGCGCCCCGGCGATGGGTTTGCCCTGATAGCTCACATGCCGCTCGGGCAGATGCCAGCCACGCGGGCGCACAATCAGCACCGCGAGGTTTTGCGCGTTGAGCGTGTATTCTTTGCCTTCTGGGCTGTGGTAGGTGAGGGTCTGACGCACGGCCTCGAACAGCGCTTTTTGGCCCTCGATTACCTTCTCCCACGTTGGGGCAAGCGAATCCTCGAGATCGGCCATGAACACTTTCGCGCCCGAATTAAGCGCGTTGATGATCATCTTCGGCTCGGC
>CAZUOS010000204.1:0-3564 GCA_964621415.1 uncultured Azospirillum sp. | reverse complement strand
CCCGCTGCTTCGTGGGTGCTCCATTCCGTAGAAGCACTTTGTTACTCGATAGAACCTGAATTGGGATCAGCGTTTCTAATGAGGTTCGGGCATCCTTCCGAATCACGATAATTCGGCAGACGCTACATCGTGTGGTGATGGCTGTGGTCGCCGGCGGGGGCTTCTTCGCCCACGCGGAAGGTGACCGTGTGTTTCGGCGTTTTGGCGAAGTGGAAGGTGAGCTTCACGGCATCGCCTTTCTTCAGCGGTTTTTTAGGGCCGATCAGCATCAGGTGATAGGAGGCTTCGCCCAGCATGGATTCATCGAGCGCGACTTCCTTGCCTGCGGGCAGGGGCAGGCTCTCGAGCTTGCGCATTTTCATGACGCCTGCGTCCATCCGGCTCTCGTGGATCTCGACTGCGGTGCAGCAGTTCGAGGTGACGGAGGTGAGCGTGTCGCCCGGGGTGCTGGTGAGGGTGACGTAAGCGGCGGCGACATTGCCCGGCGTGGCAGCGATACGGGCGTGGTCGAACGCTACCTGATCGCAGGCGAACGCGGTTGGGGCAATCAGAAACAGGGTGATGGCAAACAGGCGGGATTTAATCGACATAATGTTGGATTCCCTGGCGAAGCTCCTGCGCGGAAACGCTGGCAGGAAAGTGAGTGATGTAGCGGCCATCCGGCCCCATGAGGTAGATGAACCCGGAATGGTCCATGCTGTAGCCCAGGGCGGAGCTTTTGTCTTCAATTTTGCTGTAATAGACTTTGAAATGATCCGCCGCTTCCTGGATGGCGGCGGGCGAGCCGCTCAGCCCCAGCAGGGTCTCGCCGAAATGCGAGGCATACTCCTGGGTGATTTTGGGGGTATCGCGCGCGGGGTCGATGGTAATGAATACCGGCTGGATGTTGCTGACCTTGTTGCCTAACTCGCTGAGGGTATTCATCATCAGCAGCAGGGTGGTGGGGCACACGTTGGGGCAGTGGGTGTAGCCGAAATAGACCAGCAGATAGCGGCCGCGCAGGTCGCTCGCTTTAACCGTGTGCTGGGCAGATTGCAGGGTGCACTCGGCACGGATGGGGATGTCTTCGGTTTCGGCGCTGCGCTGGTGGGCGCCGATGCCCAGCCAGATCAACAGCCCGGCCATGGCGAGTACGGAGCCTATCCAGGAGAAAACGACTTTTTTCATGGGTGGGTACGGGGCGTGAATGGGGGTTGCTGCGGCGCATCATGCCGAATCCGCCAGGGTATGTAAAATGAAACAATTGTGACAGTGGGCGAGAATCGTCACCAAGAGGTGTGCATGATGCTGATGATGGCAGGCCCGAGGACGATGATGAAGAACGAGGGCATGAGGAACAGCATCAGCGGCAGAGTCATCAGCACCGGCAGGCGGGCGGCTTTGGCTTCGGCAGCGGCGAGGCGTTCGAGCCGGAAATCTTCGGAAAGCACACGCAGTGTATCGGTGAGCGAGGTGCCGAAGCGCTCGCTTTGTACGAGGGCGGAGACGAGCGAGCGGAAGGCCGGCATGTCGGTACGGGCAGCGAGGTTCATCAGCGCCCGGACGCGGTCATTCAATAGCGCCAGCTCCATGCGGGTGCGGTTCAGCTCGGCGGTCATTTCTGGGTAGGCGCGGCCGAGCTCGTTGCACACGCGGTTCAGCGCCGCGTCGAGCGCCAGGCCGGATTCAACGCAGATCAGCATGAGGTCGAGCGTATCCGGGAAGGCGCGCTGGAGGATTTTTTTGCGCTTGTCGATCAGGTTCTGTACGAAGAGCTTTGGCCCGCGCAGCGCGATCACCGCGAGCAGCAGGGCGGCGCCTTTCATGGTGAGTGCATCATCGCCATTCGCATTCAGCCACATGAGGACCGCCGCCATCAACACAAAGACGGAGCCCAGCCGCTCGCAGAAGACGTAGATGGCGGGCGCGTCCGGCGAGGAGATGCCGGCATTGGCAAAGCGCAATTCCAGCGCGCGGGAGGATTCTTCCATATCGACGCCGAGCGAGGATAGCAGCCGCGTGAGTGACGCGGCCAGAGGCGAAGGTTCACCCGTGAGGGAGCGCGGGGCTTCGTCGCCATATTGGTCGTAGCCGCCGTCGGGGGTGAGGCGCGCGCGCAGCGATTCCTTGCGCTGTTTGGAGACGACCAGTTTATCCGTCACCAGATATCCGATGAAGACAAGCATGCCGGCCAGCAATGTGATGAGCAGATCCATCAGATATCAATCGTAATCATGGCGCGCACCACGAAGAAACACGCCACCAGCAGGCCGACAGCGGTTCCGAGTAGTTTGTGCCCCATGGGGTCGGTGAAGAAGGGTTTGAGGTAGCCCGGCTGGGTGTATTGCAGCAGGCCGAAGACGAGCACCGGCAGCGCCCCGAGGATGAGGCCGGTGGCTTTGCCCTCGGACGTGAGGGCCTTGATTTTGTGGCGGATCTGCTTGCGTTTGCGGATGATGCCCGAGAGGTTGCCGACGATCTCGGCGAGGTTGCCGCCGGTTTCTTGCTGCACGGTGAGGACGACGACGAAGAACCGCACGTCTGGCTCGTTGATGCGGGCGGCAAGGCGTTGCAGGGCTTGCGGCAGGCTGCGCCCCAGCGCGACCTCGTCGGTCACCTGACGGAACTCGCCGCGCACCGGTTCCTCGGCATTGTCGGAGAGCATTTGCAGCGCTACCGAGAGGGGGAAGCCCGAGCGTACCGAGCGCACGATGGTGTCGAGCGCATCGGGGAACTGGTCGATAAATTTGTTGTTGCGTTTGCGCACGCGGCGCAGGCAATGTTTATAGGGCACGTAGAAGGCCAGAATTGCGGCCGCGACAAAGCTGAGGCTGCCCATGCCGCCTTGCATGCCAAGCCCTAGCACCACCGCAAAGGTGATGGGCATCATCAGCGCGACTTTCTCGATATCCTGCTGGTAGCCCGCTTGCAGCGCCGCTTCATAGATGGGGCGCATGAAGCCGAGGCTGAACAGCATGCGCACCCAGGGTTTGGTTTCGCTGAGGACATCGCGCAGCACTTCGGCTTGGCGGCGCTCGCTTTCGCGGTTTTCCTCGGCCAGGCGATCCAGCGCGTTTTTCAGGTAGTCGTCGGACTCTTTCGGGATGGCTTTGGGAAAGAGCAGCACAAACGCCGCATACCCCAAGATACCGGCACCCAAGGCGATGAGGAGGGAGAGTTGCTGCTGATCCATTATTCCGCCCTCCGGCTAACGCCGAGGCACGCGAGCGCCTCATTCCCGAGACCAAAATAATCCGCACGCGCGAGCATTTCGGGATAGCAGCCATGCGAGACGAATTCGCCGACCAGCTTGCCGTTTTCGTCCATCCCCTTCACCTGATAGGAGAAGAGGGTTTGTGTTTGGATGACATCGCCATCGAACTTCACCACCTCTTCGATATGGGTGACGCGGCGGCCGCCATCGCGCATGCGCTGCACCTGCACGATTAGGTTGACGGCGCTGGCGATCTGGTAGCGTAGCGAGCGTGGCTCGACCGCGACGGAGGACATGGCGACCAGGTTCTCGATCCGTAGCAGGCAATCGCGCGGGGTGTTGGCGTGGATGGTGGCCATCGAGCCATCATG
>CAZUOS010000203.1:0-3579 GCA_964621415.1 uncultured Azospirillum sp. | reverse complement strand
GCATCCACCGCGGCGCGGCTGGCACCGAGGGCGGCGGTGAGCTTATCCGCCAGGCCATTCAGGATGGCGAAGTTTTCCTTTGAGCCGAGGCCGCGCCCGCCCGCGACCACCACGCGTGCGGCGGTGAGTTCCGGCCGTTCGGACGTTGCGCCCTCCATCGAGACAAACCGGGTGCCAGTGCTGGCGGGTGTGACGCTGGCGATGGCTTCGATGCTGGCGTTGCCGCCGGTTTCGGCCACTTTATCGAAGGCGGTGGCGCGCACGGTGAGGAGGATGATCGAGTCGGTCGATTGCACGGTTTCGAGCGCGTTGCCCGCATAGATGGGGCGCACGAACGTGTCGGGCGAGACCACGGCGGTGATCTCGGAAATCTGCTGCACATCGAGCAGGGCGGCGGCGCGGGGGAGGACATCCTTCCCGACCGAGGTCGCGGCGGCGAGCACGTGGCTATACCCCTTGGTGACGCTGGCGATTAACGGTGCGAGCGCTTCGGCAAGCGGGTGGGCGTAGGCCGCGTCCTCGGCCACGAGCACCTTGCTGATGCCAGCGATTTTTGATGCCGCATCCGCGATTGCGCCGATGCTGCTACCCGCGACGAGCAGATGCACTTCGCCGCCGATTTTTTGCGCCGCTCCCACCGCTGCGCGGGTGGCGGGGGTGAGGGTGGTGGTGTCATGTTCAGCGATTACGAGTATGGTCATACCAGCTCCTTTAGGGGTAGCCAGTGGCCGGTAGCCGGTAGCCAGAAACTGGCGACTGGTGACTGGCGACTGGCGACTATTTTTAAATCACCTTGGCTTCGTTGCGCAGCTTATCAACCAATTCTGCCACGTCTTTCACTTTGCCGCCGCCTTTGCGTTTGGGCGGTTCGGCGACGTTCAGCAGCTTGGTACGTTCGGTGATTTCAATGCCGAGATCGGCCGGGGTGAGGGTGGCGAGCGGCTTCGCACGCGCCTTCATAATATCCGGCAGCTTGGCATAGCGCGGTTCGTTGAGGCGCAGATCGGTGGTGATGACCGCCGGGAGTTTGACGGCGAGGGTCATTAATCCGCCATCCACCTCGCGGGTGACGAGGGCTTCGCGCTCTCCCGCTGGCGGGGGGGCAATCTCGACCTTGCTGGCGAAGGTGGCTTGCGGCCAGCCCAGCAGGCCCGCGAGCATGGGGCCGGTTTGGCTCGCGTCGTCGTCGATCGCTTGTTTGCCGGTGAGGATGAGGTCGGCCTGTTCCTTGAGGGCGACGGCTTTTAACAGCTTGGCGGCCACCAGCGGCTCGAGGCGTGCTTCGGTGAGGATGGCGATTGCGCGGTCGGCTCCAACGGCGAGCGCCGTGCGCAGCGTTTCTTCCACCGCTTTCGGGCCGATGGAGACGGCCACGACCTCGGTGGCGATGCCTTTTTCCTTCAGGCGGATGGCTTCCTCGACGGCGATTTCATCGAACGGGTTCATGCTCATCTTGACGTTCGTCAGCTCGACGCCCGAGCCATCGCCCTTGACGCGGATCTTGACGTTGTAATCCACGACTCGCTTGACTGGTACGACAATGCGCATGTGTATTCTCCCTTCGTGCTACTGTGCGGGTTTTTAGGGCAGTTGGCAAGCGCTCGCGAAACGCTGTGCGCACAGAATTATTTCATGCGCAGAATGAGGTAGCAGGCCTTATCGGCGCTGCTGGAATTGTTATAGGTGGCACTGCTCGCGGTGGTGCTGCTTGCGCAGTTATGTAGTGGGGTCGTGGCGGACGCCGGGGGGACCGGCACGGTGATGAAGCCCATGCCGGGTTTGCCATCATCGAACTTTTCATCGATCTGCTGCGCCTGTTGCGGGGTGAGGAAGACCTGGCTCGGGATATTGGTATCCGTATCGTAGAGGCCCGCAACGCGCAGGACGTTGCCATAGGCACCGTCGTAATAGAAGCTATCTCCGTTGACGATGCCATCGGTCGCATCGGGATGGTCGAACAGGAAGGCGACTTTATCCATGCTGGTGCCGGGCACGTTGGTGCCGATTTTGGCGTAGAAATCGGTGCCTGCTGTGCCGCCAGAGGTGGCGCCCGTGTAGGAGCCGCCGATCATCCCGGCCAGGGCCAGGTGCTGAAACACGTAGAAATATTCGCTTTTATTATCCGTCGCGGTGCCGGTTGCGCGGATAATGCCGTTGCTGTCGCCGTTATGGGTAAGGCCATCGGACGAGCCACCGCTGGTTGCCTCAGTCCACATGCTGCTGGCCTTGGCGAAATCGCCCGGCGGGCTGCCGTAACGATCCTGGAAGCGGTTGAAGGCGTCCATGTAAAGCCGGGCGTCGTTCACCATGCCCGAGAGGGCGGCGTTGCGCGTGTAGCTGTTGAGTGTGGCTAACCCCCCGATCAATAAAGCGATGATGACCAGCACGACGGCTAGCTCGACCAAGGTGAAGCCCGCCGATCGGGGGCGTGAGAGAATCGCGTGTCTTCTTCGCATAGGCTTTCATTATAAACGAGTTTTTGCCCCTGTCATACGGATTTGTTTTGGCGCTCGGCATGAAGCTTGCTATGATGGAGCGATGTTACCGACTACCCACATACGTGCGGCGGCTGTGGCCGCGTTGTTGGCCGTTCCCGCCGGGGCGATGGCTTCCGCGACGCCTGCCGACCCGCTGCTGGAAGGGGCGCGGCTCTGCACGCAGTATTTCGCGCAGGCCGAGCGGCAGCAAAGCATTCCCACCCATTTGCTGGCCGCGATTGCGACCACGGAATCGGGCCGCTATCACCCCGGGCTGGGCATGAGCGTGCCGTGGCCGTGGACCATCAATGTGGAAGGAAAAGGCTATTATTTCAATAGCAAAGCGGAAGCGATGGCCGAGGCGAAACGGCTGCTGGGGAAGGGATCGCGCAGCATTGATGTGGGCTGCATGCAGGTGAATCTGAAGCACCATCCGGATGCGTTTTCGGATTTGAATCAGGCGTTTGACCCGGAGACGAACGTTGCTTATGCGGCGACGTTTTTGAGGTCGAACTATGCGTCGCTGGGGGATTGGGCGAAGGCGACAGCGGCCTATCACTCGCGCACCCCGCGGTTTGGTCAGGAATATCTGTCGCGGATTGAGAAAAGCTGGAACCAGATTGTGGGTAAGGTGAGCGTGGCCCGTGGGGGGCAAGCTCCGGCGGCGGCGATGGCCACGGCTGCGCGTGTGCCCGTGCCCGCCGCAAAAACGGTGGCGGTGACGCATCCGATGCGTAGCGCCACCACGCGCGGTGGCGTGATCCTGACGCAAATGGCCTCTGCCGCGCCGATGCGGCCCGCCATGCGGGCGAATGTGATTAAGGTGAGCGATTCGGTGCCCACTCGCCGCACGGCGGAAGTGATGGTGGTGACGCCGGAGCGTAAGATGGCGGTGAAAGAAGCCCCGGCTAGTGTGACAGTGGCGGCGGCAACGCCGGCCCCGGTTGCGGCGGTGGCTGCGTCGCCTGTCGGGGGGGATAGCGTGCGCCAGGTGCGGCTTGACAGCCGGGCAAGCGCGACGCAGGATGAGCGCTTCGTATTTGCGAATTAGAACCTGTTTAAAATCTTTCTATGCCACTTCTTTTTGACTATTTTGGCTGCA
>CAZUOS010000202.1:0-3590 GCA_964621415.1 uncultured Azospirillum sp. | reverse complement strand
ACTACAAGATAGTGTCCAGTAAGAAAAAACAGCTGAAGTATAAAAAACAATAAGCGCAATGTCGACACTTATCGAAAAAAAGAAACGTGTACTTAATTTCATATGCAATAAGTATACCAAACTTTTTTATTCGCAACCAATAGTTATCAACAGAGGCTACCACCTCACCCGTTTAAATACCCGCAACCCCGAAGAGTTTTCCAATACCAATGGTAATGATCATCGCAAATACACCACCGAGAACAACGCGAATAGTCGCTCGAGTTTTATTTGCACCACCAGCATATGCGCTCAGGCTTCCCGTAATCATCAGCGCAACGATTACCGCGCCAAATGTAATAGGAATACGAACAGACGCTGGAGGAATCACAATAGCAATAAGTGGGATAATTGCACCAGCCAAGAATGAGAGTCCTGATGCATAGGCTGCATGCCATGGATTAGTTAGATCATTCGGATCGATACCCAACTCTGCTTCAACATGCGCAGCAAAAGCATCATGATCAGTAAGCTCTTGTGCTACGATTTCTGCAGTCTTTCGAGAAAGACCTTTGTTTTGATAAATAGTCACCAGTTCTTCGAGCTCCGCCTCTGGTACTGTCTCTAGTTCCATTCGTTCTTTTTCGAGCAATGCTTTTTCTGTATCACGTTGCGTACTCACAGACACATATTCACCCACGGCCATAGAGAGTGCTCCAGCAACGAGACCAGCAACACCCGCTGTAAGAATAAAGCTTGTACTATTTGACGCACCAGCAACACCAACCACTACTGAAGAGACAGATACAATCCCGTCATTCGCACCAAGTACTGCTGCACGCAACCAATTAAGTTTTGAACTTGTAAGAGAACCATGGAGTTCTGTATGGGATATAGGATCACGTAATGTAGTCATAATACAAGTATACGTTGTTTACATATTTGATGCAAAACATAGTATCTTTTTTGTTAGAGAAAAAATACTTTTATGCCAAACTTTTATTATACTTGTCCCATAGTTTTTTAAAGATGGAGTCTTCCTTTATTTTTTCAAAACTACCATATGTGACTACTTTCCCTTTATTAAACAAATATATCTCATCAAAATATTTGAGTAATGATAGATTATGTACCGTAGAAATAATAGTCTTATTCTCAAACTCAGAAAGCACATTTTCATAAATTTTTGTTTCATTTATAAAATCAACACTTGATGTAGGTTCATCCATAAAAATAAAATCACTACTCCATCCAGCTAAAAGTCCTCTCGCAAGCGCTAAACGTTGTTTTTCTCCTCCCGAAAGAGACACCCCCTTTTCCATGACGTTAGTTTGTAAACCATCAGGTAGTCGATCCAGTACACTTTGAAACTGAGCCAATCCAATAACTCTTTCCAAGTCATGAGAGTCAACTTTTATATCCATCGTTATATTATCTTCAACGGTACTATTGAAAAGTTCTGGTTCCTGTGGAATCAGTGTTACCTGATCATGTAATGCATGCAATCCAGTGTCTAACATTTTATTATCACAAAATACCTTTATATGTTCTGGTTGATATAATCCTCTGTTTTTATTTCAAACTTCTCAGCTGATTCATTCAAGACAGTTTCTATGCCTTCAATGTCTTCTAGAAAAAGTCTAGCGGTAATATAATTTTTATTTAAGCTTTTATTAATTAATTCCATATATTTAATGATATTAATATCTCCTCGGACTCTGAACATATCTCAAACTAGCTGCGATGTCTGGTCTGGTACATACCTCATCAAGCGTTGTAAGGGTATTATAACAGAATTACTAATAATGAACTGACGTGTCTAGGTCAGCCCTATTTCCCTGTTCTTTAAACAAAATCTGGAAAGCGCTCTCCTTGCTACTAACACTAAACATTTCTTTGAACATTTTTCCTTCGTTATATGTATCCAAAAATCGCTTCCACTTTTCTTCTATCGCAGGATTAACATCTACCTTATATCCCTTATCCATGAGCTTCTTCCACACAACTGCGGCAGGACTAGAAACAGCGGCATCACTTCCTATACCATCAAGATTTTTAGCTTTAGCTTCTTCAAGAAGTTTTTCATACATTTTAATAGCAAAAGCCTGACCTTTATATTTATCCTCGATGCCGGCAAAACGTACCTTGAGGATCTCGTTATTATTACCTTCTTTAGGGTAATCATAAAAAAGGTTTCCTATTGTCTCTTGGTTATCTTTGTTTATAAGTGTAAGAAACTTCTCACCTTTTTCTCCGTCCGTATTCTTTGTGTTCTCTTGCTCATCCGAAAAAGCTGTTTCTTTTACCTCTATCTTAGGTTCATGTTTCTCACGAAAAACGGGGTCCTTGACCTGAGTAATTTTAATAGGGTTATGTCCTTCCATATATGCAGTATAACATTTTTAGTTATATTTCGAATCCTAGGCCCTGACCTGTCTAGGTCACTAGGTATACAAAGCTAAACTGGCTGCGGGGCTTAGATGAAGTTAGAACCGCTTTAATGACTATATCAGACCTACAGAGATTTGCATTCGTGCAAAATTGGCAAACAAAAAGCACCTCCGTTTAAGGGGTGCCTTGTGTTTACTACTTGGATTGGTAGATTATTACGATCTTATCCTTATCCCTGAGCATCGTATTTTCATAGGTATCTACTTTCTGGCCATTTACAGTCACCACGAGCTCCGTGTTCTCGTCGACCTTATTATCGAGCAGCTTGGTTCTAGAGAAATCCTTGCCCCAAACTGCAAAGAAATCACCGAGCGTAAAGTCCTTTTTTATAGGTGCCTCAACGTGAATAATCCCTTTTTCGTCATGCGTATGGATAGCAGTCATACCTGTTGCCTTTACGCCAAGGTTGAGCGGAATGGGCACTTCTGTACCATTCACGACGATAGAAAGTTCAGGATGGATGTGATATTCGGTTGCCATATCGGTAGTTGATCGTAACGCAACCTCCCGACTGGTCATATTTTCAAGGTTTGATTGTTCCTTTCGTTTAGCTGCTCCGCCCCAATAAATGAGTCCTGCGATAAGAGCAATAACACCAACTATAATTAAAGTTTTTTTCATAAGTTAGTTGTTATTCTTATATTCCTCGCCGTACCAAGATTTGAGCCATGCTTTCATCTGGTTGATCTCAGCGGTTTGGGCAGAGATGATAGCGTTGGCCATCGTTTTGATTTCTGGATGCTTGGCGTCTTTGAGCGCTGCCTGTGCCATTTCCACAGCTCCTTCATGGTGCATGATCATTTCCTGGATAAAAGCCTTGTCGAAAGCATCGCCGGTCTTACCTGAAAGGCCAGCCATCATACTATCCATGGCACCGTTCATACCCATCATTCCATTGTTATGCATCATCTCACCGCTACCCATCATATGGGAGTCAGCGGCAATATCAGTTCGTGCTTCTTTGTTTGAACAGATGAGCCAACCTACAAAGACCCCGATAATGAGGAAGATGATACTAAAGAGAATTACACTATTTTTGTTTTCCATAAATAATTTAGAAGTTAATTAGTAAATTGAACCTCACATTATGTTATGGGATTTTTGGGTTAAGTATTCCTCTGGAAAATAATTCTGTATAGGGAGAAATCTGTCGTTCGGGT
>CAZUOS010000201.1:1723-3601 GCA_964621415.1 uncultured Azospirillum sp. | reverse complement strand
CCGCTGGGCTTGCGCTAATTGTTCGGCGGCTTGATTGGCTTTGCGGGTGGCTTCGGCCGCAGCCAGCTGCTGCGCATTACCGGCCGAAGGCGGGGTAGAGAGCGTGCTGCCGCGCGACTGCTCGCGCGAGAAGCCGATTTCGCCGCCGCTCACCCCCACTTGCTGGATGCGGGTGATGATGGTGTTGATGCCGCTATCGATGGTATCGAGCAAATCGCCGAAGCGGGCGCCCTCGGGCATGCCATAGCGGGTGCCGAGGGTGGCAAGCTGAGTGCTTAACCGCTCGGCCAGCACGCTGTTACCCGCCAGCGTTGCCATGCGGTGCGCCTCGCGCTTGGCCAGATAGCCCACCTGGCCGATGGCGCGGTTAGCCGCCAGAATCGCCGGATGCTGCATAATGCCTGCATCGTGGTTGCCGCGCGCCCAGGCGAGCAAGCGCTCATACACGGTCGCGACGCCATGCACGGCGTTAAAGGTGGTGAGGTCATCTGTCGGCTTCAGGCGCAGGCCATCGAGCAAGGAAACGTCGCCCAGCGAGAACTTGAGCTTGCGCAAGATATCCCGCGCGATTTCCACTGCGCGCACCCGCGTCGGCTCGCTCAACTGCGCGACGCCGCCCGCATCCATCGTATCGGCTGTGAAAATAAGGTGGTTGGCCAGCGCGTCGAGGTCGCCCGCCACATCACTCACCGCGCGCGAATCATAGAGGGCGGAAAGCCGCGCCTCAATCGCTGCGACCTCGGCCGCCGCCACTTCGATGGAGGCCATATCGGCCCCAGGCGGCAGGCCACCTTCGGTGAGCAGCTTGCCGTAGCGCTCGTTGAAGTGGGTGGCGCGGGCGGGGGGTAGCATCCAGTCGTGCTTGGGTTTGCCGCCGAATAATTCCGTCACTTTCTCGAACGGGCGCAACCAGCTGGAATGGCGCTGATGCTCGAGAATCTTCTCGTAGATATACTGCGCGCCTTCGCCGCCGGTGCGCCGCGCGTGGCCAAGGTCGATATGCGGTTTGGTGGGGTTATGGTTCGGCACCACGCCGTAATAGAGCCAGTTATTATAGAGGCCGTCGCCCACAAAGGCGGCGATTTCTGCCAGCGATTGCTTGGCTTTTTCTGGGGTCATGCCGTTTGGCGTATCGGCATAATAGGTTTGCATGAGGAAGTTGCGCACCGCCGCGAGATTGTCGCGCAGCGATTCGTAGGACATGAAGTTGTCGTCGAGTGGGTCGAGCAGATAGGGGCTGTTAAAGCGCTGGCCAAGGATACCGTCGAACGCGGGGTAGATATTGGCCGAAAAGTCGATATTCGGCACGGGGTCGTGAATCACCTCGAGCAGTGGCTTCCAGCCTGTGCGCCGGGGGATGACGTATTTGCCGATGCCTTGCACCTCGTGCAGCGAGTATTTTGCGGTGCTTTGCTCGGCCGTATCATCCACCGAGGCTTTGTCGCGCAGGCGGTTCAGCTCGGCCACCGCAATGGCATAGGCCTCGCGCAGGCGAACCTCTTCGCTGGCGTCATCCGTTGGGGTGATGGGGGCTGCTGGGGTGTCCGTCATGCGGTGGGTGGGGCATCCTCTCTTGGTTAGGCGCTGGCGGTGGCTTGTTCCTGTTGCGCCGCGCCCAGGGCGTAAACGCACAGATCCTCGAAGGAGACGTTGTTCTCCTGACTGATTTTGAACAGCTTCTCGAAGCTGTCCATCACGTCCTGCGGGATGTTGCCGCCGCGCTCGCTCGATAGCCACCAGCTTTGGAATTGCAGCGGGTGCTTCTTCGGGTGCGGGTCGCCGATATAGACATGGAACGGGTGCTTCACCCCGTTAAAATCGCAAGGGACTGTAAAACGCTTCATGCAGGACTCCAATGCTCGCAATGCCGATACGCTG
>CAZUOS010000201.1:0-1623 GCA_964621415.1 uncultured Azospirillum sp. | reverse complement strand
AAAACGCATGTGTTCCTGTCTCCTTCGTACTGTTCGCGCGCATCATACAATATATACGCAGAACATGACAGTTTTATGACAATCCACGCGAATATGACAATTCCGTGAAGTTTTGCCGCAGGGGCTTGAGTGTTCGGCGATACCGGTCTATGGGTGGTGTTTACGTGGTTTGTGACTTTCTCGCCACAAGCGGCGCGGATTCCGGCAGTGAACCTCACGGCTCAGGATGCTAGGGTTTGTTTCGCGGCGTGGTTGTGGGGATAGTGAACGCATACAAGAAAACAGGGGGCCGATATGGCGGCAAAGAAACTTTCAAGCGCGCTGAGCATTACGCAAGAAGCGCGCAACAATGCCCGGGAAGACGATAACCTCCTGGCGGAGCTGATGGCGAATCCCGACTATCTGCGCTATTCTTCCACCGTCATCAACGACGCGCTGAAGGAAGGGTTCGACGTGTTGCAATTGCCAAATGGCGATATCGTGACAACCGGCACCAAAACCATCGTCACCACCTATGTGTGGGATGGTGCCAAGAAACGCCTCGAGAAAGCCAAGGCCCCGACGGAAAAATCGCGGGCACGCAAGGCGGAAGTCGAAGCCGTGGAATAGCGCTTTGCCCCTCTGGTAATCCATAAAGCGGATCCCTATATAGCCAATGGTGGTTGCTTGTGCGGTCGGTTCGGCATATAATGCCCGCTCCGATGGCGCGGTTGCTGCCATCGCAAACCACGAGGGAGAAAACTATGGATATCTGGAATCGCCCAAGCACGATGGCGCAAAGCCAAGCGACGGCGACCGATCAAGGCCTACGCAGCTACATGCTGAAGGTCTATAACATGATGGCGAGCGGCGTGCTGCTCTCGGCCATTATCTGCTATCTGGCGGGCACGTCCGATGCCTTTTTGCAAATGGTACTGACCCAGGGAACGGATGGCCGGGTGGGGCTTTCGGGCCTCGGCTGGGTAATCGCGCTCGCGCCCATGGGCATGGCGTTTTTCCTCATGTTCCGCTTGCGCAGCCTCAGCACTCAAGGCCTGCAAATGACCTTCTGGGCCTACGCAGGGCTGATGGGGCTGAGCCTGTTCTCGATCTTTGTCGTCTATACGGCGGCGAGCGTGCTTAAAGTGTTCCTCATCACGGCGGGCGTTTTCGGTCTGCTCAGCATGGTGGGCTATACCACCAAGCGCGACCTCACCAGCATGGGCACGTTCCTCATCGCTGGGATCTGGGCGGTGCTGATTGTCTCGCTGGTGAACATGTTCCTGCATTCGAGCGGACTGGATCTGCTGCTGTCGTATGTATCGGTGGCGCTGGCACTCGGTCTCACGGCGTATGATACGCAGAAAATCAAGGCGTATTACTACAGCACCGGTGGTTCGGGCGAAATGGCGCAACGCGCTGCGACGCTTGGGGCACTGAACCTCTATTTCGACTTTGTGTACCTGTTCGTGAACCTGCTGCGCGTTCTGGGCGACCGTCGGTAGCCCGCGCGACTAAATCGCAGGAAAAGGGAGGCTTCGGCCTCCGGGGATTTGAGAGGCGGCAGAATCAATTTCTGACCTGGCTTCTTCAACCCTCAACCAAAAAGGCCACTATCGAGAGGATCGGTAGTGGCTCTTTTTT
>CAZUOS010000200.1:2293-3618 GCA_964621415.1 uncultured Azospirillum sp. | reverse complement strand
CTCGTAGCCTCCGAAGCCATCGACCGCCCCACGCTGGAGCAGGCGGTGGCGCGGCAACGTGGGCGACTGGGTGAGTTTCTGCGCGCGCATGGCCTGCTGGATGGCCGCGCCCTGGCCGACGCGCTCGCTCGCCAACACACCCTGGCGCGGGCGGATATTCTCAGCAACGCGCCGGATGCGTCACTCTTTGTTCCGCGTGACGTACCTGCCTATCTCGCCCATCGTTACGTGCCCTACCGGCGCGCGCACGACGGCACACTCACCCTCGCCTGTGTCGAGCCGGATGCGGCCTTACAGGATTTCGCCCGCGCGCATTACGGCGCCTCGGTGCGCTTTGCCCTCGCCACCCCGCGCGAGCTGTCGCACTATCTCGGTGCCCGTGGGGCGATTTCGCGTAGCCGCACGGCACGCCTCGCGCTGCGGCGACGGTTTCGTCACCTCGCGGCGGATCGCGTGCTGCTGCCGCACCAGATGCGCGGCCTTCTGCTGCTCGTCGCCATGCTCGCCACCCTCTGCTACGCCGCGCCGAGCGCCGCCTGGCAGGGCGTACTGATCGCGATGAACGCGTTCTATGCCGCCTCGCTGCTGGTGAAAACCGAGCTGTTGCAGGTGGGCCTGCGCCGCCTGCGTACTGCCGAGGCCGAGGAAGAAGCCCTCGCCACCCGCGCCGCCGCCCTCGCGGAGGACGCGCTGCCACACTACACGATCCTCGTGCCGCTCTACCGCGAGCGCGAGACCGTGCTGATGAAGCTGCTCGCGGGCCTGCGGGCGCTCGACTATCCGCGCGAGAAGCTCGAGATCAAACTCGTTTGCGAAGCGTCGGACACGGCGACGATCGAAACCCTGCGTCAGCTCGCGCCGCCACCCATGATGGAAATCGTGGTCACGCCCACCTCCACCCCGCGCACCAAGCCAAAGGCCTGCAACTACGCGCTCGGCGAAGCGCGCGGCGAGTATGTCGTCATCTTCGATGCCGAGGACACGCCCGCGTCCGATCAGCTGCGCCGCGCCGTCGCGCAGTTTCAGGTCTGCGGGCCGGAAGTGGCTTGCCTGCAAGCGCCGCTCACCTATTTCAACCGCCCGGAAAATCTGCTCACGCGGCTGTTCGCCATTGAATATAGCGCGCTGTTTCGCCTGATGCTGCCGGCGCTCGCGGCGCTTGGTCTGCCCATTCCGCTCGGTGGCACCAGCAACCATCTGCGCCGCGCGGCGCTGCTCGAAGTCGGCGGCTGGGATGCGTTCAACGTCACCGAGGATGCGGATCTCGGCGTGCGCTTGCATTATTTCGGCTATCGCACGGCGATGCTGGCCTCCGCCACGCGCGA
>CAZUOS010000200.1:0-2193 GCA_964621415.1 uncultured Azospirillum sp. | reverse complement strand
TGCGCTTGCATTATTTCGGCTATCGCACGGCGATGCTGGCCTCCGCCACGCGCGAGGAAGCGCCGATTACCCTTCGCGCCTGGATGAAGCAGCGCACGCGCTGGATCAAAGGCTATCTCCAAACCTGGCTGGTTTACATGCGCGATGGCGCGGCACTGAAGGCACGCATTGGCCGCCCTGCTTATTATGGTTTTCAGTTTTTCATCGGCGCCCCGGCGCTCACTTTTTTGCTGGCGCCGGTGTTCTGGGGTATCTGCCTACTCAGCCTGCTTGGCGTATTGCCGCTCTCCATTCCCAACTGGCTGTGGGCGGTGTGCGCGGCATCGTTCCTCGGCAGTGTGGGGCTGCATTGGCTCTATGCGCGCGCCGCTATCCGCCTCGAAGACTGGGACGGCATGCGCCTCGCCCTCGTGCTCTATCCGTTCTATTGGCTATTGCATTCCTTCGCCGCTGCCCGCGCCGTGGTGCAACTCCTCATCGCCCCGCATTATTGGGATAAAACCACCCACGGCGTCAGCCGGTTTTCTCATCGCGGTGCGTGAAGTGCCTCGATCACAGCTTGCGGATTATGCGCAATCACCTGCAGCAATACTTGCGCCGAAGTATCCGGCGCGCGTCGTCCTGCTTCCCAGTTTTGCAGCGAGTCAATCGGCAAACCAAAACTTTCGGCGAAGCGTTTTTGTGTCATGCCATATTGGGTGCGCATGGCCTTGTTACTCTCGGCACTGGGGACATGCACATGGTGCACCGCCGCGACTGCCGCGCGATCGCCCGCGAGATAGGCCTGAAACTCCGTCAGCCCCTCCATCATCGAAGCGAAGAGATCGCTGCGCGCTTTGGCCGCAGGTTGTTTCGATTTTGCACGCGGCGTGCGCGGCTTTTGTGTAGGTTTCTTAGCCATTGCCTTTTTCTCCCTTCAGGGTCGATGCCACCTGTCGTAGCGCCCGCTTTTCCTCGGTAGTCAGGTCGATCTTGACGTTTTTTGCGTAGGCACGCGTGAGCACTACATAACTGCCCACCCAGTAAAAATAGATCACCCGCGCTCCGCCGCGCTTTCCCCTGCCCGACGACGCCCAGCGCAGTTTGCGAAATCCACCCGTGCCCTGGATGACATCGCCCGCTTCGGGTGAAAACGCGAGGTACGTTACCAGCTGCGCCAGCGATTCCTCGCTAAAGAGCGCCTCTGCATCGAGCGCAAAACGCCGCGTTTAGACCACCGTGATCATCTGCCGATGATACGCCAATGGACGACTTTTGGCAACCGCTTTTTGGGTCGCTACTTACTCTATGGAAACAGCCATTCCTCTTGCCAAGCGCTTGTCGCGTCGGCGCGGGTATAGCGGGCGCGTTCATGGAGGCGGAACTCGCCTTCGTGCCAGAACTCCATGGTAAGCGGCGTGAGCCGATAGCCCGACCAATGCGGTGGACGCGGGATGGGATCGACGTTTGCAAAGCGCGCCTCCATCTCGGCGACGCGGCGTTTCAGCGCCTCGCGGTCCGGCATCGGGCTTGATTGCAGCGACGCCCAGGCCCCCACCTGCTTACCGCGCCCACGAGTGGCGAAATAGGCATCGGCCTCGGCCTCGCTCACCCGCGCGACCGTGCCCTCCACCCGCACCTGCCGCCCAAGCGGTTGCCAGAAGAAGCACAAGGCCGCGTGCGGATTTTCTGCCAGCTCGCGGAACTTTCGGCTTTCCATGTTGCCATAGAACACGAAGCCCTGTGGCCCGTGCTCCTTCAGCAGCAGCACGCGCGCGGCGGGTTTACCATCCGGTGTTGCGGTGGCGAGGGTCATCACGCTCGCATCCGCAATGGCGGGATGCTGAGCCGCGTCGGTGTACCAAGTGGCGAATTGGGTGAGAGGGTTGGTCATGAAGGGGAGTGCCTAGTGATTGGTGCTTGGTGATTGGTGCTTGGTGCTTAGTGGTACAGCACCTAAATAGCAAGCAGCAGCCAAACAGATGAAGTGCGAAGCTTGCTATTCAAGCGCTGCACCACTAAGCACCAAGCACCAAGCACTAGGCACCAAGCACTTACCCCCATGCCCACCAGCATCGTCAATCTCCGCCAATTCTACCACTCGCCGCTGGGTCGGCGGGTGAAGTGGCGTCTGCGGCGGCTGGTGACGCGCTTTTGCGACACCGCCGAGGGGCTGACGATCGCGGGCCTCGGCTATACGACGGACTTCCTCCC